>NZ_JBEXZS010000097.1:0-1049 GCF_040593685.1 Methylobacterium sp. EM32
GCACGTCAGAAGGATCAGGTCCGCGAGTACTGCCAAGTGCGAACGGAACAACCACAGTCGAATCCAAGGACGTGTTTTGCGATCGCGCACGCGACATCTTGTCGAGCATTGCACGCGAGGAGCGGCGTCTCGACAGGATCGTCGGCCGGCTGAAACTGGCACGCATGCAGGGAAACCGTCGCGGTTATGATCGCTCTCATGCTGTCGGCCAAATATCCTATGATCGCACGGTGCGCCTTTGGCAGCAGATCTCACTATCGTTTCATTCCAGGAGATAGTCGTGCCCTACGGTGCTGAGGTTATCGAACAAATCGAGCGGGATCACAGACGGATCGGCCGCCTGCTTCAAGCCATCGACAATGGTCGCTGGTGGAGTGCCGACGAGCCTGGACGAGCCAGCCTCGAGACGATCAGAGGCGCGGCAATGCAGATCCATGAAGCGACGATGCTGATTGAGCGATTGCTCAGCGGTATCGGCACGAGCTCCACGCGTGACCGGAATTCTTTGGCGTCGTTGCCGGCAGCCATGGCCACTCCTGGTCCCTGAACCTCGTTCGCGCAAGGAACGTACGTGCGTGGGTCCAGTGCCCCGCATATCAAGGTGTCGAGGCCATGCCCCCCTTCCGCCGGCTCCGTCGGCGGCGGTCCGAGAGGGTCCCTCGGAGCACCCGCGTTCGCATCCCGGCGGCGAAGAGCCAGCAACGCAGCACAGAGGGTTGGCTGGATGACGGATCGTCCGATCGAGCTTGACGAACGGCGCGGCATGGCCGCCCAGAAGGCGACGAAGGTGCGCCGCAGGCGAGCTGCGGTGAAAGCGCAACGTGCCGGCCTCGTCGCGCGCCAGCACGACCTGGAAGCCCACCTGTTCGCGGCCGAGGCGACGACATGGCCGGAGGCCGCCGACAAGGCGAAGTATCTGCTCGAAAGGTTCGCCGCGACGTTCTCCTGCGATGATCCTCGCTTGCAGAGCATGGTCGCCGCCGTGTTGTCCGACTTCGCGCGTCTGTCGGGGCCGACCGAGCCCGAGGCGCAAGACTCGCAGGCTCCCA
>NZ_JBEXZS010000009.1:0-31769 GCF_040593685.1 Methylobacterium sp. EM32
GGGGGGGGGGGGGGGGGGGGGGGGGGGGGGGGGGGGGGGGGGGGGGGGGGGGGGGGGGGGGGGGGGGGGGGGGGGGGGGGGGGGGGGGGGGGGGCGGCCGGGGGGGGGGGGGGGGGGGGGGGGGGGGGGGGGGGGGGGGGGGGCCGGGGGGGGCGGGCGCCGCCGCGTCCGACCCTGCGGCAGGCGTGAGCATCATGGGACGGCGGCTGAGCGCATCCCCATCCATTCCGCAGGGTCTTGGTGGGGCGGCTGAGCAATTCCTGAGTTCAAGCATCGTCGTAATACGACGTTAGCTGGTTACCACGGGACTTGGATCCATTAACAGAATTTTAGCGATGCCGGAGCCACAACAGGGTCATCCTGTTCTGTCCGATCACTGGCGATCCATTCCATGCGCATATCCCTGAAGAGCAGCCTGAGCGGGCTGTTCGGGATCCTCCTGCTGCTGACCCTGGCGCAGGGCGGCGTCTCCCTGTGGAAGCTCGACTCGATCGAGACCCGCATCGCCAGGCTCGCCGACGACGCGATGCCCTCGATCAACGAGGCCCACGCGATCAACGCCCTGGTGATGCGCGCCCGGCTCTGGCAGTTCCGCTTCATCACGGCCGCCGACGAGGCCGAGAAGGCGCTCTCTGCCAAGAACTTCTCGGAGCTGGACGCGGCTTTGGGCGAGCGGATGGCGCGCTACCGCACGCTGATCAGCTCGCCCGCCGAGCAGGAGACCTTCGGCGAGGTGACCGCGAAGGTCGCGGCGTTCCGGGCCGACTGGGCCCGCCTGAAGCAGATGCCTGCCCAAGCCGAGATCGACGCCTTCTTCCGCGGCCCGATGAACGCGACCTACCGGTCGACGATCGACACCGCCGGCAAGCTCGTCGGGATCAACGCCGCCGCCGGCACCCAGGCGGGCGAGGCCGCCCGGGCCGAGCGGGCCGAGGCGAGCCGCATCACCGTGGCGACCTTCGCGGTCGCCGTCCTCGTCACCCTCGCGGCAGTGCTGTTCTGCTTGCTCCGCATCGTCCGGCCCCTCGGCGAGATGACCGGCGCGATGCGCCGCCTCGCGGAGGGCGATGCCGCGACCGCGATCCCCGGCGCCGCGCGCCGGGACGAGCTCGGCGCCATGGCCGGCGCGCTGGCGGTGTTCCGCGACAACCTGGTCCGCACCCGCCAGCTCGAGGAGGAGACCGCGCTCGCCCGGGCCGGGGCCGAGGCGCAGCGCCGCCACGCGATGCGCGAGATGGCCGACGCCTTCGAGCGGGCGGTCGGCGGCATCGTCGGCGCCGTCACGGCCTCCGCCACCGAGCTGCAGGCCACCGCCCAGACCATGACCCTCACCGCGCAGGAGACCGCAGGCCAGTCGGGCAGCGTCGCGGCGGCCGCGACCCAGGCTGCCGCGAATGTCGGCACCGTGGCCGCGGCGGCGGAGGAGCTCGGCGCCTCGGTCCAGGAGATCGGCCGCCAGGTCGACGGCTCGGCGCGGCTCGCCGGCGCCGCCGTCGCCGAGGCCGGCGAGAGCGCCGCGCAGGTGCGGGCGCTGACCGAGGCGACCGCCCGCATCGGCGACGTGGTCGGGCTGATCTCGTCGATCGCCGCGCAGACCAACCTCTTGGCGCTCAACGCCACCATCGAGGCGGCCCGCGCGGGTGCGGCCGGCCGCGGCTTCGCGGTGGTGGCGGCGGAGGTGAAGGAGCTCGCCGGCCAGACCGCCAAGGCGACCGAGGAGATCACGGGCCAGATCGCGGCGATCCAGGCCTCGACCGGCCAGGCGGTCGGCGCGATCAGCGGGATCACCGCCCGGATCGCGGAGATCTCGGGCGTGGCGACCTCGATCGCCGCGGCCGTCGAGGAGCAGGGCGCGGCGACCCGGGAGATCGTCCGCAACGTCTCCCAGGCAGCGGCCGGCACCGGCGAGGTGACGGCGAACATCGCCGGCGTGGCGCGGGCCGCAGACGAGACGGGTGCGGCGGCGAGCCAGGTGCTGGGCGCGGCCACCGAGCTGTCGCACCAGTCCGAGCATCTCTCGGCCGAGGTGGCCCGCTTCCTCGACACGGTGCGGGCGGCCTAAAGCCGTCGCGAGAGCATCCTCGAAATAGAGCATCATCGCGAACGCCGCCCCGGACCGCCGGGGCGGCGTTCGTCGGTTCAGCGCCTGCGGGTCGGCCTCGGCGCGGCCGCGCGGCGCAACCGTCCGGACGGCATGGCACCGATGCGGGTCGGCGGGTCCCCCCGCAGGACACCCCTGGCCCGGTCCGCCCGATCGGGGCATAGAATCCCGGCCTCCCCGCCGCGAGACCCGCCCCGTGACCGCCTCCGATCCCGATCCCGCCCTGCGCGCCACCGTGCGGCGCGTCGCCCTGCTCAATCTCGGCTATTTCGGGATCGAGGCGGTGGTGGCGGTGGCGATCGGCTCCGTGGCGCTCGTCGCCGACAGCGTCGATTTTCTGGAGGATGCGGCGCTCAACCTCCTGATCGTCGCCGGCCTCGGCTGGCGGCCGGCGGCGCGGGCGCGGCTCGGCACCGTGATGGCCGGCATCCTGCTGCTGCCGGGTCTCGCGGCCCTGTGGACCGCCTGGCAGAAGATCGGCGCCTTCGCGGCCCCGGCCCCTTTGCCGCTGACCCTGACCGGCCTCGGCGCGCTCGCCGTCAACCTCGCCTGCGCGCTGATGCTGGCCCGCCACCGCGAGGGGCGCGGCAGCCTGACCCGGGCGGCGTTCTTGTCGGCCCGCAACGACGCGGTCGCCAACGTCGCCATCGTGGCGGCGGGGCTGGTCACCGCCGCCACGCTGTCCCCCTGGCCCGACCTCGTCGTCGGCCTCGGCATCGCGGCGATGAACGCCGACGCCGCCCGGGAGATCTGGCAGGCCGCCGCCGCCGAGCGCCGGGCGGCCAGGGAGGCGGCGTGATCTGAGGCGAACTTCGCCGGAGGGACAGCCCTACGGGCCCGGCCCCGCCTCGCGCCCGATCAGGTCCCGCATGGCCGCGCCGGTCGGGCCGGCGAGCACGTCGGCGAGGGAGAAGCGGTCGAGCTCGCGCACGAAGCTGCGCTCGGCCGCGTCGAGGGCGTGCTTCAGGAGGCAGCGTCCGGCGAGCGGGCAGGGGCCCCGCGCGCACTCGACGAGGCAGCCGAGCCCTTCGAGTTCCGCCACCACCGCGCCGAGCCGCACCTCCGCCGGCGGCCGGGCCAGGCGCACGCCGCCGGCGCGGCCCTGCCGCGCCTCGATGTAGCCGGATTCGGTGAGCCCGCGCGCGACCTTCTGCAGGTGGTGCAGCGACACCCCGAAGGCGCGGGCGACGGCCGGCGTCGTCGTCCAGGTGCCGGCCTCCACCGCCCCGAGATAGAGCAGCAGGCGCAGCGACAGGTCGGTGTAGAGCGAGAGCCGCAGGGCGCTGTCCTTCTCCTTCGCGAGCCGCGAGACGTCGCCGAAGGCGCGCGTCCGTCCCCGGCCGTCATGGTCGCCCGGCAGCCCCCGGGCCGCTTCGGTCTCAAGGCGCCAGCTTACACAGATCGGGTCGTGCGAGAAAGTCGCGTGCGCAGTTGGATCGCCGCCGAAGGAATTCGCCGATGCATGCCGGCGGAAACGGCAGCGGCGCGACGTCATGAGCCCAGTCGATAGCGGTATAATCTGGTAATTCTCGTACTTGTTTGCGCCGAGAGGGAAAATCGCCTTCGATAAACATATGCGAGGGCGGCGATTGCCGCTGCGTCCTAGGGAATCGTCACCGCGGCCCCGATCGGCAGGGCCGGCCGGTGGGTTCCGGACAACTCGGTCCGGAGGCCCTCTCACACCATTGGGGCAACCCGTGCCGCATTATTTCTTCGACATCAACGACCACGACCTGTCGCACCGCGACGACGAGGGCAGCGAGTGGCCGAACCGCGACGCCGCCCGGGCGCATGCCATGCGGATCCTGGCCGATATCGCCCGCGACGAGGCCCGCCGCCAGGACCGGCTGCACCTGTTCGTGACCATCCGCGACGCGCGCCGGGCCGTCCTCGCCATCGCCTCCCTGGCCGTCGCCTGCACTTGGCTCGACTGAGAACCGGCCGGGCCGACCGTGGCCCGCCGGCGCCCGCGACGGCGGAACGCCGCACCGCCCGATCCGTCGCCCGCGCGAGCACCGACCTGAGATTTGATTCCTGTTACCCTAGGACAAGACGATTTTTAATCGTTCGTTCACGGTGATCTTCTACCCGTGAGAGGGGCCGGACGGACGGCACCTAGGGCAGATCCAGGACAACGATGACGCTCAGGGTCTTCGCGCTCGCCGCATTCCTGCTCGGCGGGGCCGCTGCCGCGGCGGAGCCGGACATCGCCGCCCTCAGGGCGCTCTACCGGCGGCCGGCCAGCATCCCGTTTCCGGAGAACGCCCCGTACTCGCCGCAGCTCGCGACGCTCGGCAAGATGCTGTTCTTCGATCCGCGCCTGAGCGGGATGCAGAACCTGAGCTGCGCGAGTTGCCACAACCCGTCCTTCGGCTTCGAGGTCCCGGTGCCGGGCGCCATCGGGGCGACCAACACGCCGCTGGCGCGCAAGGCGCCCACCATCCTCAACGCCGCCTGGATGCCGGTGCTGTTCTGGGACGGGCGCGCGCCCAGCCTGGAGGCGCAGGCGCAGGGGCCGATCACCGCCGCCGTCGAGATGAACGGCAAGTTCCCGGAGATCGTCGCCCGCCTGAAGGCCATCCCGGATTACGACGCGCAGTTCCGCCGCCTGTTTCCCGAGACCGGCGTGAGCCGCGAGGCCCTGCTGACCGCGGTCGCGACCTACGAGCGCACGGTGGTGGCCGGCTGGGCGCCGTTCGACCGCTGGGTCGAGGGCAGCGAGGACGCGATCACGCCGGCGGCCAAGCGCGGCTTCGCGCTGTTTGCCGGCAAGGCCCGCTGCGCCGCCTGCCACACCGGCTGGAACTTCACCGACAACCGGTTCCACGACCTCGGCATCCCGACCCGGGACCCCGGCCGCGCGGGAATCGCGCCGGACGAGCCGGGGGCGCGCCACGCCTTCAAGACACCGGGCCTGCGCAACCTGACCTACCGGGCGCCGTTCGGGCATGCGGGGCAGTTCGCCGACCTCGATGCGATCCTGACCTTCTACGAGGGCGGCGGGGTCGAGCGGCCGTCGAAGTCGCCCCTGATGCGGGCAATCGCGCTGAGCGCCCCCGAGCGCCAGGACCTCCTCGCCTTCCTGCGCTCCCTGACGGCCGAGCAGACCGAGACGGCCCTGCCCAACCTGCCGAACTAGAGCATTTTCCGACGAAGTGGATGCCGGTTCGTCGAAGACAATGCGACAACACAAAGACTTAGAGAGCTGCGCGATGGCAGCGCGATCGCGCGGCTCTCTAAGCGTCTTTCCCCTCTCACGGCCGCGACACGCCCGCCCCCCGCCCGCCGCGGCGGGCGTGCCCGTGCGGTCGCCTCGAGCCCCGCGCCGCCTCCCGGGTCCCCCGATGTCGATCAGAACCAAGCTCCTGCTGCCGCTCCTCGGCTTCCTCCTCGCCGGCGGACTGCTGGCGGCCCTCGTCGGCTGGCAGGGCATCGCCGCCGTCGGCCGGCTCGGCACCGTCACCGGCCTCAGCCTCGCCTCCGGCGCCGCCGGCGAGGAGGCGAAGGTGCGATTCGGGCGCGCCGAGGCGATCCTCGCCCGCGTCCTGGCGATGACCGACTTCCTCGATCCGGGCACGGTCGAGGCCGGCTTCCGGGCCGAGACCGCGGGCCTTTCCGCCGCCCTCGACCGGCTCGGCGCGACGGCGCAATCGGAGGCGGTCGGCGCCCTGGTGCGCGAGGCCCGGGCCGAGACGGCGCGCTGGCAGCGCGACGCCGGGATCCTGCTCGGCCTGGAGCGGTCCCGCGAGATCCCGACCCAGGAGGCAATGAGCCGGCGCAGCGCCGCCCTGCGGACGAGCCTCGACGCGGTGCGCGAGGCCGGCGCCCACGACGCCGAGATGCGGGCCGCCGCTACCCGGGCCGGCCTCGAGCGGGAGATGACCGGGATGCTGCTCATCGGCGCCGTGCTGGCGGCGGCCGGGCTCGGCGCGGCCTGGCTGATCGCCCGGAGCGTGTCGCGCCCGCTGGTGCATCTCGTCGCCGAGGCCGACCGGCTCGCGGCAGGCGACCTCGCGGTGCGCTTCGTCGGGCTGGAGCGCCGCGACGAGGTCGGCGCCGTCGCCCGGGCGGTAGCGGGGTTTCGCGATCGGATGGTCGAGCGGGCGGCGCTGGCCGCCTCCAACGCCGAGCAGGACCTGCTGGTGGAGCGCGGGCGCCGGGTCGAGGCGCATATCCGCGCCTTCGAGGACGGCGTGCTCGCCGCCCTCGACGAGGTCGATGCCACCGTCGCCGCCATGGCGGGCTCGGCCGACCGGCTCGGCGCGGTGACCCGCGCGATGGAGCGCGAGGCCGCCGGCGCCGCCGGCACTTCGGAGCGGACCCGCAGCCACGTCGAGGGCGTGGCGCGGGCGGCCTCGGCCCTCGCCGGGGCGGTGGCGGCGGTCGGCCGGCAGACCGACGAGACCGCGCAACGGGTGGCCCAGGCGAACGCCCAGGTCAGCGCCGCCGACGGCGCCGTCGCGGGTCTGTCCGGGGCAGCGCAGCGCATCGGCGACGTGGTGGCGCTGATCGCCGGCGTTGCCGGCCAGACCAACCTGCTCGCGCTCAACGCCACGATCGAGGCGGCCCGGGCCGGCGAGGCGGGGCGCGGCTTCGCGGTGGTGGCCGCCGAGGTCAAGGAACTCGCCGGACAGACGGCGCGGGCGACCGAGGAGATCACCCGCCAGGTCGCCGGCATCCAGACCGCCACCGCCGGCGCCGTCGCGGTGATCCGCGGCATCGGCGGCGCTGTCGACGCGATCGAGGCCATCGCCGGCGAGACCGCCCGCGCCGTCGCCGAGCAGCACCGGAGCGCCGACCAGATCGGCCGCGGCGCCGAGGCCGCCGCCGGCCTCACCGCCGAGACCGACCGCAGCATCGACGGCACGGCGAGCGGCCTGCGCGGCACGGTCGCGGCGATCGCCGGGGTCGGGGAGGCGGCCGCCGCCGTGCATGCCGAGACGGCGCGCCTGCGCGGTCGCGTGCAGGACTTCGTCGGCCGGGTCTCGGCGGCCTGACGCGTGCGGATCCGACGCGCGCGACTCGATGGTGCGGCGCAAACCGTCGCGCCCCGAAACCCGGCCTCCCGGCGAACCGTTACCCCCGCGCTTTAACCTGTGTTGGTAGCGAGGCGACGTGACGGACCGGCCGATCGAGGACTACGCCATCATCGGCGATACCTGCACGACGGCGCTCGTCGCCCGCGACGGATCGATCGACTGGCTGTGCTGGCCCTGCCACGACAGCCCGGCGGCGTTCCTGCGTCTCCTCGACGACGACAAGGGCGGGTTCTGCGACCTCGCCCTCGAGGGCGTGCGGGAGACGCATCGCCGCTACCAGGCCGGCACCTGCATCCTGGAGACCACCTTCGTCACCGCGACCGGCCGCGCGACCCTCACCGACTTCATGCCGATCCACCCGCTGGATTCCGTGCCCGACGAGGGACCGGACGGCGACCCGCGCGGCCGGATCGTGCGGATCCTCGCCTGCGAGGCCGGCACCGTGACGGGGCGTTTCCGCGTGCGCCCGACCTTCGACTACGCCCGCGACGGAGCCGCCCTCGAACCCGAGGCGCAGGGCACGGTGCTGTGCCGGCGGCTCGGCCGCCCGGAAGGCATCCGCGTCGCCGCCACGGTGCCGCTCAGCCTCGCGGGCGACCGGGTCGAGGCGGCCTTCGCCTTGCAGGCCGGGGAGGGCGTGTCCCTGGTCCTCGCCCACCGGAAGAACGACGACGGCGCGGTGGACGAGGCCGGGCCGAGCCTCTCGGCGACACAGGCCTACTGGGAGGAATGGTCCGGCCGCTGCACCTATGACGGCGCGCACCGGGAGAGCGTGCTGCGCAGCGCCCTGGTGCTGAAGCTCCTGACCCACGCCCCCTCGGGCGGGATCATCGCGGCGGCCACCACCAGCCTGCCGGAGGCGGTGCCGGGTACCCGCAACTTCGATTACCGCTACGTCTGGATGCGGGACGCGAGCTTCACCGTCACGGCCTTCGTCAATCTCGGCTACGTGCGCGAGGCGGCGGAGTTCCTGCGCTTCCTGCGCGACGCCGACAAGACCCGCGGCCGCGACCTGAAGCTGATGTACGGCATCAACGGGCGCGTGCCGGAAGAGGAGATTCTCGATCACCTGCGCGGCTGGCGCGGGGTCTCCCCGGTGCGGATCGGCAACGCCGCGTCCGGCCAGCACCAGTACGACATCTACGGCGAGTTCCTGGTGGCGCTCCACGCCTTCCTCGACGCCGTCGACTACGACCCGCCGGTCAAGGTCAACGACCATCTTCCCGAGGCACTCGGCCACCTCACCGACCATGTCATCCGCTGCCGCCACGCGCCCGACCACGGCATCTGGGAATTGCGCGACGAGACCCGCCAGATCCTGCACACCAAGGGCATGCTCTGGGTCGCCCTCGACCGGGCGGTGCAGATCGCGCAGGAGGTGGACGTGGCGAGCCCCGACAAGGTCGAGGAATGGCGGAGGGCCGCCGCGGAGATCCGGGCCGAGTACCACGAGAAGGGCTGGAACGCGCGGGTGGGGGCCTACACCCAGGCCTACGGCTCCGACGACCTCGACGCGGCCGTGCTGCGCACGGTGCTGTTCGGCGCCTTCGACGCCCACTCGCCCCGGGTCGCCGCCACCCTGGAGGCGGTGAGCGCCGGGCTCGGCGACGGCGACCTGCTCTACCGCTACCGCAACGGCGACGGGTTCGAGCACCCGGAAGCGACCTTCGCGGCCTGCGCCTTCTGGCGCGTCGGCTGCCTGGCGCTCGCCGGGCGCATGGACGAGGCCGAGCCGCTCTTCGCGCGGCTTCTCGCCCGCGGCAACGACCTCGGGCTGTTCGCCGAGGAGATCGACGCCGCGACGGGCGAGCAGCGCGGCAACGTCCCGCAGGGCTTCACTCACATGGCGATCATCAACCATGCGGTCCGGCTCGACCGGGCGGCGCAGCACGCGCGAGCTCAGACCGACGAGCCGTGCCAATGGGCGGTGGGGGCCTGAGCGGAGCCGGAAAGGCCGCCGGAAGGGGTGGGCACCGCCGCCCGAATTTGCTCTAAGGCTCGGATGGGCGCCGCCTCAGGGCGCCTGAGCGATCCGAAGCCAACCATCCGGGAACTCAAGTCGTGGCGGGCGAGCCGTACTTCATCACCACCGCCATCTCGTACCCCAACGGGGTGCCGCATATCGGCCACGCCTACGAGGTGATCGCCGCCGACGCCATCGCGCGCTTCAAGCGCCTCGACGGCTACGACGTGTTCTTCACCACCGGCACCGACGAGCACGGTCTCAAGATCCAGCAGACCGCCACCAAGGCCGGGATCAGCCCGCGCGCCTTCGTCGACGACATGGCGCCGCGCTTCCGCACCATGGCCGAGCGGCTCGACTGCTCGTTCGACCGCTTCATCCGCACCACCGACGCCGACCACATCGCCTCCGCCCAGGCGCTGTGGCGCCGGATGGAGGCGAACGGCGACATCTACCTCGCCAAGTATGCCGGCTGGTACTCGGTCCGCGACGAGGCCTATTACGACGAATCCGAGCTGGTCACGGCGCCGGACGGCAGCCGCCGGGCGGAGAAGACCGGCACGCCGGTCGAGTGGGTCGAGGAGGAGAGCTACTTCTTCCGGCTCTCGGCCTACGCCGAGCGCCTGCTCGCCCATTACGAGGCCCATCCGGACTTCATCGGCCCCGACACCCGCCGCAACGAGGTGACGAGCTTCGTCCGCTCCGGCCTGCAGGACCTGTCGGTCAGCCGCACCACCTTCGACTGGGGCGTGCCGGTGCCGGGCAGCCCCGCCCACGTGATGTATGTCTGGGTCGACGCGCTCACGAACTACATCACGTCCTGCGGCTTTCCCGACGAGGCCGATCCGCGCTGGCGCCACTGGCCGGCGGACCTCCACGTCATCGGCAAGGACATCATCCGCTTCCACGCCGTGTACTGGCCGGCCTTCCTGCTATCGGCCGGGCTGCCGGTGCCGAAGCGCGTCTTCGGCCACGGCTTCCTCCTCAACAAGGGGGAGAAGATGTCGAAGTCGGTCGGCAACGTCGTCGACCCGGTGGGATTGGCCGACACCTACGGCGTCGACCCCTTGCGCTACTTCGTGCTGCGCGAGGTGCCGTTCGGCCAGGACGGCAGCTACTCGCACGAGGCGATCGTCAACCGGCTCAACGCCGACCTCGCCAACGACCTCGGCAACCTCGCCCAGCGCTCGCTGACCATGATCGCCCGCAATTGCGGCGGTCAGGTCCCGAACGCGGGCGAGCCCTCCGCCGCCGACCGGGCGCTCCTCGCGATGGCCGACGCGCTGCCGGAGAAGGCGAGGGGGCTGATGCAGGACCTCGCCCTGCACGCGGTGCTGGCCGAGATCTGGGCCGTGGTGGCGGAGGCCAACCGCTACTTCGCCGGCCAGGAGCCGTGGACCCTGCGCAAGACCGATCCGGCCCGGATGGAGGCGGTTCTGTACACCACCGCCGAGGTGCTGCGGGCGGTCGGCATCCTGGTCCAGCCCTTCATCCCGAACGCCGCCGCCCGGCTCCTCGACCTGCTGGCGGTGCGACCTGAGTCGCGCGCCCTCGCCGATGTCGGGACGGGCGGTCGCCTCGTGCCCGGCACGAGCCTGCCAGCGCCGAGCCCGATCTTCCCGCGCTACGTGGAGCCCGAGGCGTGAGCCTGGTCGACAGCCCGCAAGGCGCAAGCCTGGTCGACAGCCATTGCCACCTCGACTCGCCCGGCCTCGCCGAGCGGCTGCCCGAGGTGCTGGCCCGCGCGAAGGCCGCCGGGATCGACCGGATGGTGACGATCTCGACACGGGTCGCCCGGTTCGAGACCTACCGGCGTTTAAGCGAGGCGCATCCCGAGATCCTGTTCACGGTCGGCACCCACCCGCACCAGGCCGGCGACGAGCCGGACGTGCCGGCGGCCGAGATCGTCGCGCTGTCGCGCCATCCGCGCTGCATCGGCATCGGCGAGGCCGGGCTCGACTACCACTACGATTACGCGCCCCGGGACGTGCAGCGGCGCGTCTTTCGCACCCACATCGCGGCGGCGCGGGAGAGCGGGCTGCCCCTCGTCATCCATGCCCGCGAGGCGGACGAGGATGTGGCGCAGATCCTCACCGAGGAGATGGCCGAGGGCCCGTTCAAGGCGGTGCTGCACTGCTTCTCGTCGGGGCGGCGCCTCGCGGAGGTCGGCGTGGAGCTCGGCCTCTCCATCTCGTTCTCCGGCATCGTCACGTTCCGCAACTCGGACGAGATCCGGTCGATCGCCGCCTCCGTGCCGCGCGAGCGCCTGCTCGTCGAGACCGACGCGCCCTACCTCGCGCCGGTGCCGCACCGGGGCCGGCCGAACGAGCCGGCCTTCGTCGCCGACACCGCCCGGGTGCTGGCCGAGACCGTGGGGATGAGCGCCGGCGACCTCGCGACGCTCACCACCGACAATTTCTACCGCCTGTTCGACAAGGCCGCCGCCCACCGTTGAGGGTTCTGACACGCATGCCGACCCTGACCCTTCGCATCCTGGGCTGCGGCTCCTCGGGCGGCGTGCCGCGGGTCGGCTACGGCTGGGGCGCCTGCGACCCGGCCGATTCGCGCAACCGGCGCCGGCGCTGCTCGCTCCTGGTGCGGCGCCGGGAGGCCGGGAGCGAGGCGACGACCGTGCTGGTCGACACCTCGCCGGACCTGCGCGAGCAGCTCCTCGACGCCGAGGTGCAGCGCCTCGACGGCATCCTGTTCACCCATTCCCACGCCGACCACACCCACGGCATCGACGACGTGCGCGCCATGGTGATCCACATGCGCCGGCGCATCGCGGTCCATGCCGACGCCGAGACCTCGGCGCTGCTCAAGGCCCGGTTCGGCTACTGCTTCACCTCGCGGCCAGGCAGCCTCTACCCGCCGATCCTCGACCTGCATGAACTCGAGACCGGCGCGCCGGTGACCGTCGAGGGCCCGGGCGGGCCGGTGACCGCCACGGCCTTCGCGATGGAGCACGGGCCCGAGACGGCCCTGGGCTTCCGCTTCGCCGACGCGGCCTACGCGCCGGACGTCAGCACCATGCCGGACGCCGCCAAGGCGCAGCTCGACAACCTCGACCTCCTGATCATCGATGCGCTGCGCGACACGCCGCATCCGACCCACTTCTCGGTGCCGGACGCCCTGGCGCTGATCGAGGAGGTGCGCCCGCGCCGCGCCATCCTGACCAACCTCCACACCGACCTCGACTACGGCGAGCTCAGCCGGCGCCTGCCGCCCGGGGTGGTCCCGGCCTATGACGGGCTCACCGTCGAGATCGACGGCTGATCCGCCGGCTGGAGGTGGATCGCGAGCCAGACCGTCGGCGCGTCGGGATCCGTCCACTCGACCCGGTGGCGCCGATGCGCCGGGATCATCAGGTGGTCGCCGGGCGCGAGCCGCCGCGGCGCCGGCTCGCCGTGCAGGTGCAGGCCGGCGGATCCCGAGAGCAGCACGACCCACTCGTCCCAGGGCTGGTCGTACCAGAAGCCCGGCGGGCTGGCCTGGCCGGTGGAGACGATCCGCTCGATGCGGGCCTGCGGGGTTCGCGCCAGGATGTCGACGGTCTCGTCGGGCCGGGGCGTCGCGGACAGGCCGGCGAAGAGGTTGGCGGTCGGTGGAAGCGTGCTCGTCATGGCGCGTCCGGCATCGTCGCGGGGTCGCGGGCACCGTGATGGATGCCGACCACGACGACCTCGTCTTCGGTTGCGGTGTAGAAGATCAGGTGTGGCAGGGCGCGGACGCGCGCGACAGCTTTCTCGAGAAGCTCGGTCATGCCGCCATCATGCACCCGATTCGCGCCGGCCAGAAGGGAAACCGCAGGCGACGCGGCCCGGCAGAACCCATCCCGCACGGCCCCGAGCCAGCCTTCCGTTCCATAACCTACATTATGCGAATTGCACGTGCAGGCGCCGGATTGAAATGTCCCACCTGGGCCAAGCAGGAATGGCGCACGCCCCCATCGCCGTCCCCCGCAAGCCTCACGGATCGATGGCATCATGACGGCATGGCCGACACCCTGAAAATCGCTCCTGCCCTGCAAGCCCGCGTCGACGCCATCGCCGCGCGATCGCGACGGTCACCGGCCGAGGTCGTCGCCAACGCCCTCGAACACGGCCATTCCCTCGACTGGCAGGAGCGGTTCCTCGACAAGGTGGCGGCCGGGATCGCCGCGGCCGATGCGGGCCATTTCGCCGGCCCGGCCGACGTGGCGCGGGTGCTGAACAAGTACCGCCCGACCTGATGCGTATCGACGGCCTTTCGGATTGGAACGCCCGGAAGGCCGTGTGGGCTCAGCTCAGCGCGGCCCGCCGCCCCGGCGCATGGCGATCTCCTGGCCCTCCTGCCGGAGCGCCCCCGACGGCGCCTCGCTCTCGTTCGGGACCGGGTTCATGCCCTCGTGCGCGGTGCGCGAGTCCGGCCGGCCGGAGGCCGGGTCGCCGGCCTCGCGCCGCAGAGCCAGGGCGCGCCGGGCATGAAAGACCAGGCCGCCGCGGGCCTCGGCCGCGCGGCGGCGCTCCCGCTCCTTGCTGGCGCGCTTGACCGCCGAGGCGAGCAACGCCGCCTTGTGGCGCGAGCCGGTATCGTCCGCGGCGGGCCGCGCGCCCGCGGGCGAAGCCCGGCCGCGCATCTCCCGGCGCTGGCGGTGAGCGATGCCGCGGGCCCGGTCCCGGCGCTCGCGCAGGCGGCGGATCAGGTCGTCGAGGTCCCGGGTCGCGACGTCCTGGATCCGGGGGTGGTGCGACCGGCCGACGAGCTCGGCCTCGTCGGCGGTCAGAAGGCGGGCTTCCTGGCGGCTCGAGATGGTCAAGGGCTGCTCCATCGCTGGGATGCGGGTCCCCGGGACCGGGCTCCTTCGCGGCGGCCGGCCCCGTCCTCGCCCAGGGGAAGCTCATGCAAAGGCTGTTGTTCCGTATCGGGGAGCACGAATAAATCGATGATGGTGCAGGATTAACGCCCGGATCGAGGCCGTCGTCGGCCCGGCCGCGATCCGCGTCGCGCGGCCCGCCCTACGCCCCGGCGATCCCGTCGAGCGCCCGCGTCGCCGCCTCCGGCAGGTCCAGCGCCGCGGCGCTCAGGTTCTCGCGCAGGTGCGCCCGCGACGAGGTGCCGGGAATGAGCAGGAGGTTGGGCGAGCGGCGCAGGAGCCAGGCCAGCGCCACCTGCATCGGCGTCGCGTCGAGGGAGGCGGCGACCTCCGACAGGCCCTGCGACTGGATCGGGCTGAAGCCGCCGAGGGGGAAGAACGGCACGTAGGCAATCCCCTCGGCCGCCAGCGCATCGATCAGGGCGTCGTCGGCGCGGTGGACGAGGTTGTAGTGGTTCTGCACGCAGGCGATGTCGGTGATGCCGCGCGCCTCGGCGACCTGGGCCGCGGTGACGTTGCTGAGCCCGATCCGGCGGATCAGCCCCCGGCGCCGGAGGTCGGCCAGGACCTCGAGCGGCGCCGCGAGGGAGCCCTCGGCCGGCCCGTGCACGCTGAACATCGCCCGCAGGTTGACGACCTCCAGCACGTCGAGGCCGAGATGGCGCAGGTTGTCGTGCACCGCCTGCGTCAGCGCCTCGGCCGAGAAGGCCGGGTTCCACGACGCGTCCGCCCCCCGCACCGCGCCGACCTTGGTGACGATCACGAGGTCGTCCGGGAACGGGTGCAGGGCCTCGCGGATGATCGCGTTGGTGACGTGGGGGCCGTAGAAGTCGCTGGTGTCGATATGGGTGACGCCCTGCGCCACCGCCTCGCGCAGGACCGCCACCGCCTCGTCCCGGTCCTTCGGCGGGCCGAACACGCCCGGCCCGGCGAGCTGCATCGCGCCGTAGCCGAGGCGCCGCACGCGCCGGTCCCCCAGGGCGTAGGTTCCCGCTTTCTCGATCCCGCTCATGACTCGTCTCCTCGCTCGATGACGGGCCGGATCTAGACGCCGTGCGACCACGCGATAAGACGGCACAATTCGAACAGGCTGTGCGAGATCACGAACAATGGCGACAGAACCGATGGCGGCGGATCTGGGCGATCTCGCCGCCTTCGTGGCGGTGGCGGAGGCCGGCGGCTTCCGCGAGGCGGCGCGGATCCGCGATACCGGCGCCTCGACCTTGAGCGAGGCGGTGCGCCGGCTGGAAGCGGGGTTCGGGGTCCGGCTCCTCCACCGCACGACCCGCAGCGTCGCGCCGACCGAGGCCGGGGCGCGGCTGCTGGAGCGGCTCAAGCCCGCCCTCGGCGAGGTCGCGGCGGCCCTCGACGTGGTCAACGGGTTTCGCGACCGACCGGCCGGCAGCTTGCGCCTCAACGTGCCGGTGAGCGCGGCGCGCCTCGTGCTGCCGAAGATCGTCCCGCCCTTCCTCGCCGCTTATCCGGACATCCACCTCGACGTCGTCGCCGAGGACGGCTTCGTCGACGTGCTGGCGGCGGGCTGCGACGCCGGCATCCGCTACGAGGAGCGCCTGGAGCCGGACATGATCGCGGTGCCGATCGGCCCGCGCACGCAGCGTTACGCCACCGCCGCGGCGCCGGCCTATCTCGACCGGCGCGGGCGGCCCGCGCATCCGCGCGACCTCCTGGCGCATGCCTGCCTGCGCGGCCGGTTCGCCAGCGGCGCGCCGACGGAGTGGGCGTTCGAGCGCGACGGCGAGACCGTGCGGATCGAGCCAACCGGCCCGCTCACCGTGCGGGTCGGCACCGCCACCGACCTCGCGGTCGAGGCGGCCGTCGCGGGTCTCGGCGTCGTCGGCCTGTTCGAGGATTGGCTGCGGCCGCATCTCGATAGCGGGGCGCTCGAGCCCGTCCTGGAGCCGTGGTGGCCGCGCTTCTCCGGGCCGTTCCTGTACTATCCGGGCCGGCGCTACCTGCCGGCGCCCCTGCGGGCCTTCGTGGACTTCATCGGGGCGCGGCGGGAGTGATACGCTTTCCGGACGATTCCTTCCGGAAAGCGTATCACAAGCCCGCGCGGCGTCTGAGCGAAGTCGCTTTCCGCATCGCGAAAGCGATTGCGCAGCAAGCGCCGAGCGATCAATCGCAAAGCGTATGAGCCCCCTGCCCTACGCCCGCCCCTCCGTCTCCCGCGCCAGGGCGTCGACCACCGCGGCGATGCCGGCCGCATCCTCGCCGTCCTCGCCCCGCCCGGCCGCGTAGGCCGCGCGCTGGCGGTCGGCGCTGGTGCCGTCACGGACGATGCGGCGGGCGTCGTCGAGGGCCTGCGCGCAGCCCAACGCCGCCGCGTCCTCGGCGACGAGCGCCAGCACGGCCTCCAGGGCCTCGCCGCAGGGCACCGCGCGGCCGGCCTGCGGATCGATCAGGGCAGCGCGCACGCCGTCGCGCTGGGCCCGCCACAGGTTCTCGCGGATCACCGCCCGGGCGACCCCGTCGAGGCCGGCATTGAGGTCGGGGCGGCGCTCGGCGGCGCGCACGAGGCAGCGGTAGAGGCCGGCGATCGCCACCGCGTCCTCGACCCGGGTGCAGGCATCGGCGATGCGCAATTCCAGCGTCGGGTAGCGGATCGAGGGCCGCAGGTACCACCACAGGAAGCTCGCATCCTCGATCGCCCCGGCCGCCGTCATCACCGCGACGTAGCGCTCGAACTCGGCATTGCTGGAAAACAGGTCGGGCAAGCCGGTGCGCGGCAATTCGCCGAAGGCGCACAGGCGGTAGCCGCACAGGCCGGTGTCGCGCCCCTCCCAGAACGGCGAGGAGACCGAGAGCGACAGCAGCACCGGCAGGAACGGCAGCAGCCGGTTCATCAGGTCGACCCGGCCGTCGGGCCGCGCCACCTCGACATGGACGTGCATGCCGCTCGCCAAGCTGCGCTGGCCCACCATCCGCACCTCGTCGAGGATGCCGTGGTAGCGCGCCCCGTCGGTCGGGGCCTGCGCGTCCCAGGCGGCGCCCGGATGGGTGCCGGCGCCGAAGACCAGGATCCCGTGCGCCCGGCCGATCTCGGCGAGCCCCCGGCGCAGGGAGGCGAGGCCGGCCCGGGCCTCCTCGAGACTCGTCGCCGGCGGCGTCGCGATCTCGATCTGGCTCTGCAGCAGCTCGCGCTCGGCCGCCGGAAGCAGGGCCTTGGCGGCGGCGTGGAAGCCCCGCGCGCCCTCGCGCGGCGTGCCGCGGGTCGCGGCATCCGCCAGGAAGAACTCCTCCTCGATGCCGAAGCGGTAGGCGGGGCCGGTCATGGGTGGGGGTTCTCCGAGAGCGCAGGGATATAGGCGCCGGCTACCGGCCGGCCACGGTGTCAGTTCCGCCCGGCCCACAGCGCCAGGACGAGGAGGGCGAGGACGAGCGCGGCGAGGCCCGCCCAGATCACCGCCCAGGTCACCGCACGGTGCGCACCGCCCCGGGCGGCCGGGGGCGCCGCATCGCGGGGCTTCGGGGCGGGCGGCGCGGTCGCGGCGGGCGGCGTCTCCGGCGCGAGCGGCGGCGGGGCCTCGGCCCCCGGCTCCGGCAGCCGGACCGTGCCGGCGGGCGGCAGCGGGCGGCCGGTCCCCAGCAGGGCCTCGTCCGGATCGACCGAGATCCCGGCCTCCTCCAGCTCGATCAGCACCAGGGCGATGTCCTCGGCGCTCATCCGGTCGACCGGCAGGGCGCGGCGCAGGTCGTCGGGGCCCAGCCCGCCCTGGCTCCGGCCGAGGGCGACCAGGCGGTCGAGGGTGGCGCGGTCGAAGGCGGCCGGCATGGAGCAAGGTCCGATCTCGCAAGGCTCCGGTCTGCCGGGATTCCGGTCCGGGATGTGCCAACGCGCACGGGCCGGCGGCGTTTCCCGTCACGCTCGCGCCCAGATGGGGGTGGACAAGACCCGGGCTCCCGGTGTCCGTCGGGACCACCCGAACCCAGGCGAGCCATGAACGCCCACTCGACCCATGTCCGTCCGGCCCCCGAGGAGCCGCGTCCGGTCCTCGCCCGGATCACGCCGCCGGCGCGGCCGCTCGGGCCGTGGCGCTTCCTGCGCACGGTGGTGCGCAACCCGCTCGAGGCCTGGCCCGAGACGATCTACCGGGAGCCGCACTACACCTCCGAGTTCCTCGGCACGTCGAGCCTGTTCGTGATGGCCCCGAACCTGATCCGGCGGGTGATGGTCGACGAGGCCGACGCGTTCGAGAAGTCGGAGGTCCTGCGCCGCGCCCTCTCGCCGGCCCTCGGCGACGCGATCCTGACCGCCGACGGGGGGCGCTGGCGCTGGCAGCGCCGGGCGGCGGCGCCGATCTTCCGGGCCGAGCGCATCCGCAGCTTCGTGCCGGCGATGATCAGGGCCGCCGAGCGCACCCGCGACGCCCTGGCGGCCGGTGCCGGCAACGGCGCCGAGATCGACATCGCCCAGACGATGATGCGCACCACCTTCGAGATCATCGTCGAGACGATGCTCTCGGGGCATGGCCGGATCGACGCCGCCCGGGTCGAGCAGGGCATCACCGACTACCTCGAATCGACGAGCTGGGTCTTCGCCCTCACGCTGCTGCGGGCGCCGGCCTGGATGCCGTTCCCGGGCCGGTCCAAGGCCGATCGGGCCAAGATGTACCTGCGCGACGAACTCTTCCGCCTGTCCGCCGAGGGCCGCCGCAACGGTACGGAAGGCCGCAACGACCTGATGAGCCTGCTCTTGGCCGCCCGCGACCCGGAGACCGGCCAGGCGATGGACGACCGCGACGTCGCCGACAACCTGCTCACCTTCGTCACCGCCGGGCACGAGACCACGGCGCTCGCCCTCACCTGGGCGTTCTACCTGCTCGCCCACCACCCGGAGAGCGAGGCGCTGATCGCCGCCGAGGTCGAGGCGGCGACCGCGGGCGGTCCGCTGACCGCCGACCACGTCGACGCCCTGCCCTATACCCGCCAGGTGATCCTCGAGGCGATGCGGCTCTACCCCCCGGTGCCGGTGGTGGTGCGGGCGGCGCTCCGCGACGTCGATCTCGACGGGGTGCCGGTGAAGGCCGGCACGCCGATCACCATCCCGATCTACGCCGTGCACCGCCACGCCACCCTGTGGGACGAGCCGGAGCGCTTCGACCCCGCCCGCTTCGCCCCCGAGGTCGCCAAGGCCCGCGACCGCTACGCCTACCTGCCCTTCGCGGCCGGTCCCCGCATCTGCATCGGCATGGGCTTCGCGCTCTCCGAGGCGGTGGCGATCCTGGCGGTGCTGGTGCGGTCCCTGCGGTTCTCGCTGCGGCCCGGCTACCTGCCGGTGCTCAAGCAGCGCATCACCTTACGCCCGGCGGAGGGGATGCCGATGCGGGTGACCTTGCGCTGAGGGGTTTTCGACCGCGGGCAAAGTCCTTCGTAACGATTGCGCGCACGCCTCCACCTCACAGGGTCATCCCGGGGCCGCGCAGCGGAGCCCGGGATCCAGAACCGCAGGTGATGGCAGTACGAGGCCGAACGCCTTCCACTTTATCCTGAAAGTCCTGCGGTTCTGGATTCCGGGCTCCGCTGCGCGGCCCCGGAATGACATGGTGGATGTCAGATTCGTCGGCCTGAACGAAAATCGTTTGAGCCAATATCAAACCTCCGCCTCCACCCTCCTCCGCCCCGCCGGCTTCGCCCGGTCGGCGGCCAGCGCCGCCGCGCAGGCCCGCCGCGCCCAGGCCACGAACTCCTCCGGCTCGTCGGCGAGCCGGTCCGGCGCCCGCCAGTAGCTCGCGATCGTGGTCGTCCGGCCGCCCTTGGTCGCGTAGGAGAACGGCGCGCCACCCTCGGCCCCGAAGGACGTGGTCTCGTCGGGAGCCGCCTTCAGGTAGAGCGCGCCGCGCAGAACGAGCCCGAACATCAGGCCGCCCCGAAACAGCCCGATCCCGCCGAACATCCGGCGGATCGCGACGCCGCCGAGCGGCGCCAGCAATTCCTCCAAATAGGCGCGGTCCGCGTGATCCGACATGAGTCGCTCCGTGACCCCATCGGCCGAGCTTCGCCGCCGGGGGCCGCGCCGGCAAGCCCGGTGAGCCATCGTCGTGCGCAGACCAGTTCCGCAACGTCATCGCGACGGGGCGCGGCCAGTCCGGCAAGATCTTGCATGGCGGACCGGGTCCCTGCCAGCGAGGGTTGTCGTTGAACCAGTAAAATTCCACTCCCCGCGACTATCCATGACGCGGCCGAAACGCTCACGCGAGCCGGGCCCGCGCCGCGCGAGGATCGGAAACACGGCCTAATCCGGTGCCGATTTCATCCGCCTGTCACGAAACCGCACGATGACGCGCCGATCTCGACATCTCCGGCGGATTCCTTGACCCACGTTCTCGATACGATTCCGGCGACTCGCGCGGCCGAGCCGCGAGCGGCGCGCCGGCCCTTTGCCGGCCTGCTGCTGCCGCTCGCGCTGCTCAGCCCCTCCCTCGTCTTCCTCGCCCTGTTCACCTACTGGCCGGTGGTCGAGGTCCTGTGGGACGCGACCCACCAAGTGACGCGCCGGGGCACCCGCTTCGTGGGCCTCGACAACTTCGCCGCGCTGTTCTCCGATCCGACCTTCCAGCGCGCGCTCCTCAACAACGCCCTCTACGCCGTGGGCACGGTGGTGCCGAGCCTGGTCCTGGCGCTGGCCTTCGCGCTGGCGCTCAACGGCGCCGGCCGGATGCGGGCCCTGATGCGGGCGGTGTTCTTCCTGCCGGTGATGATCCCGCTGGTGGCCGCCGCCGCGCTCTTCCTGTTCCTGTTCCTGCCCGGCATCGGCCTCATCGACCACCACCTCGCCCGGCTCGGATTCGCCGGCGCCAACTGGCTCGGCGATCCGGATCTGGCGCTTTCCGCCATCACGGTGCTCACGGTGTGGAAGAATGCCGGTTACTACATGCTGTTCATCCTGGCCGGCCTGCAGGCGATCCCCGACGAGGCCCGCGAGGCCGCGCTCCTCGATGGGGCAGGTCCCTGGCAGCGCCTGCGCCACGTGACGCTGCCGGCGCTCCGTCCGACCTTCGCCTTCGTCGGGGTGATCGCGCTCCTCAACGCGGTGACGCAGGTCGACCACGTCTTCGTGCTCACCAAGGGCGGGCCCTCGGACGCGACGAAGCTCCTGCTGTTCTACATCTACGAACAGGCCGCCGAGCGCTACGATGCCGGCCGCGCCGCCGCCGCCACGGTGGTGACGCTGGCGCTGCTCGCCGCCCTCACCGCCCTGTCGCTCAGCCGCAGCCAGGGTCCGGAGGCGGCCCGATGAGCGCGACGATGCAATCGGGTCCCGTGACCCGCGAGATCACGCCCCGGATCGCCCGCTGGGTCGTCGCCGGGCTCGCCCTGGTCTGGGCGGTGCCGTTCTGGTGGATGCTGGTGGCGGCGTTCCGGCCGGCGGGATCGGGCGCCGACGCCTCGCTCCTGCCTTCCCTGACCCCGACGCTCGCCAACTTCGCCGAGGCCTGGGCTTCGGCCGACTTCCCGCTCTACTTCCTCAACTCGGCCGCCCTCTGCGCCGGCATCCTCGTGGTGCAGCTCGTCACCGCCTCGCTCGCCGGCTACGTCTTCGCGCGGCTGGAATTCCCGGGCCGCGGGTTGATGTTCGGCCTGTTCCTGGTCCAGCTGATGCTGGTGCCGGTGGTGCTGCTGGTGCCGAACCTGAAGACCGTCGCGGCTCTGGGCCTCTACGACACCCTGCCGGGCGTGATGGCGCCCTACTTCGCCACCGCCTTCGGCACCTTCCTGATGCGCCAGAGCTTTCGCGAGGTGCCGCGGGAGCTCGAGGACGCCGCAATGATCGACGGGGCGGGCTGGTGGGCGCGCATCCGCCTCATCTACCTGCCGCTGACCAAGCCGGCCCTCGTCGCCTTCTCGATCGTCTCGGTCACCAGCCACTGGAACGAGTTCCTGTGGCCGCTGATGGTCATCAACTCCCCCGACAAACGCCCCCTCACCCTGGGCCTCGCGAGCTTCACGCTCAGCGCCGAGGGCATGCAGGCTTGGGGGCTGATCGCGGCCGGCACCTTCCTGGTCAGCCTGCCGCTCCTCGCCGCCTTCCTGATCTTCCAGCGCCGGTTCGTGAACAGCTTCCTCGCCTCCGGCATCAAGTAGAGGACAATTGAAGATGATTTCCTGGTGGAAGGGCGCCGCCCTCGCCCTGGTGGCGGCGGCCGGCCTCGCCGCGCCGCGGCCCGCATTCGCGACCGACATCGAGCTGTTCTTCCCCGTCCCGGTCGACGGGGCGCTCGCCCGCAACATGTCCGGCCTGATCAAGGAGTTCAACGACTCCCATCCGGACATCAAGGCGACGCCGGTCTTCACCGGCTCCTACGACGACACGCTCTTGAAGACCCGCGCGTCGATCAAGGCCGGCAAGCCGCCGGCCGCCGTGATCATGTCGGCGAACTTCCTCACCGACCTCGCCATCGAGCGCGAGATCGTGCCGATGGACGACCTGATCCAGAAGGACGGCAAGAGCCAGGACGCCTTCACCGGCCAGTTCTTCCCGGCGCTGCTTCCCAACGCCGTGATCGACCGCAAGGTCTACGGCGTGCCGTTCCACAACTCGACGCCGCTGCTCTACATCAACGCCGACCACTTCAAGGAAGCCGGCCTCGACCCGGACAAGCCGCCGCGCACCTGGGCGGAACTCACCGACGCCGCCCGCAAGCTGACCAAGCGCGAGGGCGACCGCACCACCCGCTGGGGCCTGATGATGCCCTCGAACTACGATTACGGCGGCTGGATCCTCGAAGCCCTGACGATGTCGAACGGCGGGCGCTACTACAACGAGGAATATGGCGGCGAGGTCTATTACGACACCCCGACCATGCTGGGCGCCCTCACCTTCTGGTCGGACCTGGTCCACAAGGCCAAGGTGCACCCGGCCGGCGAGCAGAAGGGCCCGGCGGTGACCGGCGCGTTCCTGGCCGGCCAGGCCTCGATGATGGTCATCTCGACGGGCTCGCTCACCTTCATCCGCGACACCGCCAAGTTCCCGTTCCGGGTCGCCTTCGTGCCGATGAACGTGCGCCAGGCGGTGCCGATCGGCGGCGCCTCGCTGGTGCAGCCGGCCGGCCTCTCGGCGGAGAAGCGCGCCGCCGGCTGGACCCTGATCCAGTGGCTGACCTCGCCCGAGAAGTCGGGCTGGTGGAGCCGCGCCACGGGCTACTTCGCCCCCAACAAGGCGGCCTACGACCTGCCCGAGATGAAGGCGTTCCTGGACAAGAACCCCGACGCGAAGATAGCCGTCGACCAGCTCGCCAACGCCAAGCCCTGGTTCGCCACCTACCGCACCGTGCCGGTGCGCAAGGCGATCGAGGACGAATTGCAGGCGGTGCTCGCGGGCAAGCGCCAGCCGAAGGAGGCGCTCGTCGCCGCCCAGAAGGCCGCCGACGCCCTGATGCGCCCCTACGTCGAGGACACCGCCCTGCGCCTGCCGGGCGCGGAGTGACGCACATTTCGAAGTGAAACGCACCCCTTTCCCGGACGACTGAAGCGAAGCGGAAGGAGATCCGGGATCCAGCACAAGGACTCGCCGCGAAGCGGCTCATTGTTTGCACCGTTGCAAGCAAGCGGTCGCCTCGCGAAGTCTCGTGCTGGATCCCGGGTCGCATTCCGCTGGCGCTGCATGCGCCCGGGAAAGGGCGTTCTGCCCTTCTCGACCGGACACTCCCATGCTCATCGCCCAGATCACCGACCTGCACGTGCGCCCCCGCGGGCTGCCGGCCTACCGGGTCTCCGAGACCAACGCGATGGTCGCCCGCGCGGTGGCCCACCTCCTCGCCCTCGATCCCCGCCCCGATCTGGTACTGATCTCCGGCGACCTCACCGATTGCGGCCTGCCCAAGGAATACGAGCTTTTGCGCGGCCTCCTCGCCCGCCTGCCGATGCCGGTCTACGTGGTGCCCGGTAACCACGACCGGCGCGAGACGATGCGCGAGACGCTGCCGGCGGCCTGGATGCCCGGCGTGACGGATGGCTTCGTCCAGTACACGATCGAGGATCACCCCGTCCGCCTGATCGCCCTCGACACGCTGGTGGCGGGCGCGAGCCACGGCGCCCTGTGCGCGGAGCGCCTCGGCTTCCTGGAGCAGGCGCTCGCCGGCGGCGACGGCCGTCCGACCCTGGTCTTCATGCACCACCCGCCCTTCGAATGCGGGCTCGTCCACATGGACGAGATCCGGCTCCTCGACGGCGAGGCCCAGTTCCGGCGGCTGATCGGGGCTCAGACCTCGGTCGAGCGGATCCTGTGCGGCCACCATCACCGGCCGATCCTGACCCGCTACGCCGGCACGATCGCCCAGATCGCCCCGAGCGTGACCCATCAGGTCGCCTTCGATCTCACGCCGGAGCACGAGGGTGCGCTCGTCTTCGAGCCGCCGGCCTACCTGCTCCACCGCTACACGCCGGAGAGCGGGATCGTGAGCCACATGGTGTATGTGGAGAGCTTCGACGGGCCGTACCCGTTCGTGCTGGACGCGGCGTATCCGGGCCAGCACTGATATTAATGAAATAAAATCCAAGAATATGGCGCGGGATCCCCTCTCCCGTTTGGGAGAGGGGTAGAGGTGAGGGTGACACGCTTCAGTGCAATGCTCTGACGGTCGTGCTGGTAGCGGATCGGCCAGAGCATAACTCAGGACCGTAGCACCCTCACCCCTAACCCCTCTCCCACACGGGAGAGGGGAAGCGTGCCTTACCTTGAGACTTCAGTCCCAAGACACACCATCCTCAGGTGTTCTTCAGCGCCACCCGGTACTGGCCTTGCGTCTTCGCCCGCACCTCGTCCTCGGTGACGCCGTCGGCGAGTTCGACCAGGCTCATGCCGCCGTCACCCTTCTTGTCGATGGTGAAGACGCCGAGATCGGTGATCACCATGTCGACCACGTGGGTGCCGGTGAGCGGCAGGTCGCAGGCCTCGAGCAGCTTCGGGGATTCCGAGCCGTCCTTGGCCTTGGCGACGTGCTCCATCACCACGACGACCTTCTTGACGCCGGCGACGAGGTCCATCGCGCCGCCCATCCCCTTCACCATCTTGCCGGGGATCATCCAGTTGGCGAGATCGCCGTTCTGGGCCACCTGCATCGCGCCGAGGATCGACAAGTCGATATGGCCGCCGCGGATCATCCCGAACGAATCGGCCGACGAGAAGTAGCTCGTGGTCGGCAGTTCGGTGATGGTCTGCTTGCCGGCGTTGATGAGGTCGGGATCCTCCTCGCCCTCGTACGGGAACGGGCCCATGCCGAGCATCCCGTTCTCGGACTGAAGCTGCACCGACATGCCGTCGGGGATGTAGTTCGACACCAGCGTGGGGATGCCGATGCCGAGATTGACGTAGAAGCCGTCCTCGAGCTCGCGGGCGGCGCGGGCCGCCATCTGGTCGCGCGTCCAGGCCATGGGGGTCTCCTCTCTCGCTCGTTAGATGGCGCCGCCGCCCGTCGGGGCGGGCGCGGGTTCGGCGTTGGGGGCGGCGTCGCTGCGCTTGCGGGTGGTGCGCTGCTCGATACGCTTCTGCGCGTTCGGCACGTGGATCATCCGCTTCACGAACACGCCGGGCGTGATGATGTGGTCGGGGTCGATCTCGCCGGGGCGCACCAGGTGCTCGACCTGCGCGATGGTCATGCGCGAGGCGGAGGCCATCATCGGGTTGAAGTTCCGGGCGGTCTTCCGGTAGACGAGGTTGCCCTCGGTGTCGCCCTTCCAGGCATGGACCAGCGAGACGTCGGCGAACAGGCCGCGCTCCATCACGTAGGTCTCGCCGTCGAACTCCCGGGTCTCCTTGCCCTCGGCGATCAGGGTGCCGACGCCGGTCTTGGTGAAGAAGGCCGGGACGCCGGCGCCGCCGGCGCGGATGCGCTCGGCCAGCGTGCCCTGCGGGTTGAACTCGATCTCGAGCTCGCCGGCGAGGTACTGCTTGGCGAAGGTCTTGTTCTCGCCGACATAGGACGAGATCATCTTCTTGATCTGCCGGGTCTCGAGCAGCACGCCGAGGCCGACGCCGTCGATGCCGGCATTGTTCGAGATGACCGTGAGGTCCTTGGCGCCGCTCTCGCGCACCGCGTCGATGAGGACGTCCGGAATGCCGCACAGGCCGAAGCCGCCGGCCATGATCGTCATGCCGTCCCGCAGGACGCCCGCCAGGGCGGCGGTGGCGTCGGGGTATACCTTCTTCATCCCTCGTTTCCCCAAATTCTGGTGCCGCCGGAGCGCGCGAGCGCCCTCGTTGTCCCGCACGGATGCGGCGCCTCGCCGCCCTGTTTAGCATCGTTGCGGCGCCGCACCACCGGGCGGCGCGAGGAAAATGTCCCGCTGCGGGAGGGGCCCATGGACAGGAATTCCGTAGCCGGAATCCCGGCCGGCGGGAAAATCCTGCCGGGGAGACAAGCCCCGCGCGAGGGATTATAGGGGATCGGGGAAGGCGTATGCCGCCGGCGGGCCCAACGAGGCCGGCCTGGGCGGCGCCCGGGGGGGCGCACGAGTTCTCGTCCACGCCGGCAGCCGGAGAGCGATGTCGCGCCGAACCACCCTGGCCCTGAGCGGCGCCGCCGTCACGGCGCTCGCGGTCACGGCCGCTTCCCTGCCCTGGACGATCGCGGCGCCGCGGGCGGCCGCCTTCGCGGAGCGGGACCTGGCGCGGCGCTACGGCCTCGGCCTCTCGGTCGCCGGCCCCGCCACCCTGACGCTGCTGCCGGCCCCGCGCCTGACCTTCGCCGGGGTACGGCTCAGCCGCGGCGGCCACGACCTCGTCGCGAGCGAGGGCCTGCAGATGCAGCTCGGCCTCGCCGGGCTCCTCGCCGGCCGGGCCGAGATCACCGGCCTCGTCCTCGACCGGGCCCGGATCACCCTGCCGGAAGGCGGCGGCGACTGGGCCGAGCCGGCGGCGCGGCTCGCCGCGCGGGTCGCCGCGGGCCGCGGCCGGCACCTGCGCCGCCTCGTCCTCGTCGACGCGACGCTCTCCTTACGCGATCCCCGCACCGGCGCCCCCGAGACGGTGACCGGCCTCAACCTGGTGGCGAACTGGCCGCGCCCGAGCGCCGGGCTCGACCTGTCCGCCGCCTTCACATGGCGCGGCGTGCCGGCCTCCCTCGCCCTGTCGGGCCTGCGCCCGCGCGAGCTCGCGGCCGGGGCCGAGACCCCTTTCGTCGCCGCCCTGACCTGGAACGGGGCGGGCACCCGCGCCGCGGGCAGCGACGCCCGGATCGAGGGCCGCGCCGAGATCGAGGGCAGCCTGGTCTGGGCCTCTCGGGAGGCCCCGAAGGACGCCGCGACGGACATCTCCGCCAAGGAGGCCGCGGCCGGGGGCCCGCGCCTGTCCGGCCAGGGCCGCTTCTCCACCGCCGCCCTGCCCGGCACCCTGGCCTGGCTCGGGATCGCGCCCGGCCCCGCTTCGCTCGCCGGCCCGGTGAGCCTCGACGGGCGCTTCCTCGCCCGTCCCGGCGGGGTGGAATGGCCCGAGATCCGGGTGCGGGTCGGCGACAGCCAGCTCGAGGGCGCCGGCGCCGCCGCCCTGGTGCGCGGGCGGCTCTCCGTCACCGGCACGCTCGCGGCCGAGCGGCTCGACCTATCGGGCCTGGTGCCCGGGGCGGTCGTCCTGTCCGAGGCGGGATCCGGCGGCGCCTGGAGCCGGGCGCCGCTCGCCCTCGACGATTTCACCTACGGCGACCTCGACCTGCGCCTCTCGGCGGCCTCCGCCCGCCTCGGCCCGGTCGAGGCGCAGGACGTCGCCGCCGGCCTGCTGGTGCGCGACGGCACCGTGGAGGCGACGCTCGGGCGGGCCACATTGCAGGGCGGCACCGTCAAGGGGCGGGCGGCGCTCGCCGCCCTGCCCGCCGGCCTCGACGCCCGCCTCCAGGGCAGCGCCGACCGGATCGACCTCGGCGGCCTCTTCGCCGATCTCGGCTGGCCGCGCTGGATCCTCGGCCGGGCGCAAGGATCGGTCGCCCTCGACGGCGCCGGATCGAGCCTCGCCGACCTCGTCGGGCGCCTCGCCGGCCGGGCCGCCGTCACGGTCGAGGGCGGGGAGATCTTGGGGCTGAACCTCGCCGACCTCGCCCAGCGTCCCGAGACCGCCGCCACCGCCCTGCGCCGGGGCGGCCGCACCCATTTCGAGCGCGCCCGGATCGGCCTGACGGTGAGCGACGGCGTCGCCGAGATCGGCCAGGGGCAGCTGCGCGGCACGGCGCTGGCCGCGAGCCTCGGCGGCCGGATCTTCCTCGCCGAGCGGCGCCTGGGCGCCGAGGCGCGGATCGAGCCCGGGCCCGACGGGCGGACGGGCGGACGGTTCGCCATCGAGGGGCCGTGGCTGCGCCCGAGCCTGCGGCCGCTGGCTGCCCGTACGCCGGCGCCCACCGGCCTGCCGGCCGCCGCCAGCGCCTACGCGCCCTGAGCGGAACCCCGGAACCGGCGGAACGTAAGGAGCGTCCGTGACGCCATCACAGAAGCACCGGCATCGTCTCGTCGCCTGGACCGGGGGTGGCGCCGCCTGGGCAGGGGCGCTCGCCTGCCTCGCCGCCCTGCCCTGCGCCGGCGCGCCGGCCCAGCCGGCGCCCGCCCCGGTCCAAGCGGCCCCTGCGCCGGTTCCTGCGCCGACCCCGCCGGAGGCATCACCCGCCGCACCGGCCCCGGGCGGCTTCCCGGCGCTGCCGGCGACGCCCTATTTCCGGGTCGTGCCGATGAACGAGGCCCGCACCATCGGGTTCTTCACCAGCCTTTTTCCGGATTGTTCGGTCCAGGGGCCGGTGGTGGCCCGCCTCGTCGAGGCGCCGAAGCACGGCAGCGTGCGCTTCACGGCGGACGCCTCGTTCCCGCGCTACGCCCCCTCGTCGCCGCTCGCCGCCTGCAACCCCCGCAAGGTCGAGGGCCTGAAGATGATCTTCGAGGCCGCCGAGGGCTACGAGGGCCTCGACGCCTTCCGGGTGCTGCTCATTCAGCCCGACGGCTCCGCCACCCAGCTCGACGTCAAGGTGTCGATCCGTTGACCTCGCCGCCGCTCCCGCCGCCGACCTGCCGCAGGAGATCGTCCACGAAGGCCGGCACCGCCTGCGTGGCCGGGCCGTAGGTGGCGTGCGCGAACAGGCCGGCCGTGTCGGAGGGGGCGAGATTGATCTCGCGGGTCGGGATCCCGGCTTCCCGCGCCCGCGCCACGAAGCCCGCCGCCGGATAGACCGCCCCGGAGGTGCCGATGGCGACGAACAGGTCGGACTCGTCGAGGGCCTGCGCGATGGCGTCGAGGTGGAGCGGCATCTCGCCGAACCAGACCACGCCCGGGCGCATCCCGCCCCGCCGCCCGCAAGACGGGCAGGCGGTGTCGACGCAGAGATCCTCCGCCCAGGGGCGGCCCGCGCCGCAGGCGGTGCAGCGCGCCCGCATCAATTCGCCGTGCATGTGGGTGACCTTGCGGGAGCCGGCGCGCTCGTGCAGGTCGTCGACGTTCTGGGTGCACAGGAAGAGCCGGCCGCCGCGGGCGGCGAGGCCCGCCTCCAGGCGCGCGAGCGCCGCGTGGGCGGCGTTGGGTGCCGCCTCCCGCACGCCCTGCCGGCGCAGGTTGTAGAAGGCGTGGACCTCCTCGGGCTCCGCCGCGAAGGCCTCGGGCGTGGCGAGCCGCATCGGATCGAACCGTCGCCACAGCCCGCCCGGATCCCGGAAGGTGCCGAGCCCGCTCTCGGCCGAGATCCCGGCCCCGGTGAGCACGAAGACGTTGCGGGCGAAGACCTTCACGCGCGGCCCTCCCGCCGGTGTCGCGATTCGGGCGACGACTGGGACACGATTGTGTCAAAGCTCGCGCGCGGCAGAACAACGCCGGTTCCTGACCATCGCGGTGCCGTCACTGTGACCTCCGTTGAGACTTTATCAATTCTTGCCATGGACAATCCCTGTCACCCATCCTAAGTGAGGATCGTGCCCGCGCGCATGGCGCCGGGCGACTGATTCCGAACAGATCGCTTCAGGACATTCAATGACGCGCCACCGCGCGAAACCGTCATTCACGGTCGAGATCAAGCGCAGCCGCACCTCCCCCCTGCCCGACGGCGAGCGGCCCCAGAGCGAGCGCCCCGTCCTCACGCCGGCGGTGGGCAAGCCCCCGGCAGGGATGAACAAGCACGCGGCGGGGATCAACAAGTCCCCGGCAGGGATGAACAAGCCGGCACCGGCCCTGCCCCATCCGGCCGAGGCCCTGTTCAAGTCCCCGGCGAGCCCGTCGAAGCCGTCGGCGAGCGCGCCCGCCGAGCCCGAGCCCCGGCCCACCTCCCCCGGCCGCAACCTCTGGGCCGGGACCGGCCTCCTGGAGGAGGCCGCAGCCGCCACCAAGTCCGGCCGCTTCGACCCGCCGGACCTGCCGATCTTCAGCAAGTCTCCTGCCGACAAGCCGTCCGAGAAGGACGCCGCGCCCGCCAGGGACGCTGCCCCCGCCAAGGAGGCCGCACCCGCGAAGCGCGTCCTGCCGAGCCTGATCGCCCCGCCGGCGCCCGAGCCCGAACCGGAGGTCGCGCCCGAGCCCGAGCCCAAGCTGCCCCGGGTCCGCCGCTACCGCGCCGCCGCGCCGCCCGCCGCCCGCCGCACCGCCGGCCCGCGCCCGGCCTTCGTGTGGCCCGAGGATTGGCCCGACGAGGCCCCGATCCAGACCCCCGCGCCGATCACCGTGCCGGCCCCGCCCCGGTCCCAGGACCGGATCGAACTCGCCAGGGTCGAGCTGCCGCAGACCGAGGCCGCGCCGCACGCCGCCGACGACGGCGAGCCCCGGGCCGGCGAGATCCGCCCGCGGGTGAAGCGCCGCACCGGCGACGAGGACCTGCGCATCGGCCAGCGCTGGAAGCGCCGGCTGCCCCGCGTGTGCTGGTAACGGACCGGATCGCGGGTCGGGATGATCCTGCGGCCGATCGATCTGATCCCTCTGCGGACCGGTGCGGTCCGCCCTACCGGCTCGTCATCGTCGATTTCGACGGCACCCTCGCCGACACCTTCCCGTGGTTCTCCCGGGTGCTCCCCGGCGTCGCCGACCGCTACGGCTTCCGCCGGCCGGCCGCGCACGAGGCCGAGTCCCTGCGGGCGCTGGAAGCGCGGGCGGTGATGCGGCACCTCGGCGTGCCGCTCTGGAAGCTGCCGCTGATCGCCCGCCACATGCGCGGCCTCGCCGCCCGCGACGCTGGCGACCTCGCGCCCTTTCCGGGCATCCCCGCCCTGCTCGCCCGCCTGCGGGCCGGCGGCCTCACCCTGGCGCTTGTCAGTTCGAACCGCGAGGACGTGGTGCGCCAGGTGCTCGGGCCGGGCAGCGCCGGCCTGATCGACACCTATGCCTGCGGCACGGCCCTGTTCGGCAAGGCGCGGCGGTTCCGGGCCGTGGCGCGGGCGAGCGGCGTCGCCCCGGACCGGATCCTGTGCCTCGGCGACGAATTGCGCGACCATGCCGCCGCGACGCGCGCCGGCCTCGCCTTCGGAGCGGTGACCTGGGGCTACACCCGGGCGGAGGCGCTGGCGGCGGCGGGGCCGGCCCACCTGTTCTCCGGCCCGGAGGCGGTGGCGGCGGCGCTGCTGCCGGGGGCGGCGTGATGGTCGGAGCCCATCCCCAATGGGCTTCCGACGACATCATACCCTCCGCGTCATCCCGGGGCTCGGCGCAGCCGAGAACCCGGGATCCATAACCGCTGACGGCGCCGAACCGAGCGGAAAGGCGTCCCGACTTATTCTGAAGCGTCAGCGGTTATGGATCCCGGGTTCCGCTATCGCGGCCCCGGGATGTTGGGGTGGACGGCCCCCGACGGCATCGATTGTGCCAGATTGGGGTCGTCTGAACACCCAACCGAGGAGACCGTCCGTGAC
>NZ_JBEXZS010000098.1:0-19596 GCF_040593685.1 Methylobacterium sp. EM32
CGTGCATCGCGCGGCCACGGTCCCCTCCCGGGCCAGTTGCCGCCAGACCTTCCGCACGCCGTAGACGCAGAAGTTGGCCTCGAACACGCGCTGGATCTCGATCATCAACGCCGCGTCGCTGCGAGCACGAACCGGTTGCTTGTCCGGATCGGCGCGCCGGGCGGCATGCGCGTAGTAGGCCGACGGGGGATCGGCAGCACCCTGCAGATCGGCTCGACCCCGTAGACTGTCCGATGCTCGTCGATGAAACTGATCATGGCCGCGACCGGCGGTCGAGCTCCGCCATCGCGAAATACGCCGACGCCTTGCGCAGGATCTCGTTGGCCTGGCGTAGCTCGCGGTTCTCTCGTTCGAGCGCCTTGGTCCGATCGCGCTCGTCCGTCGTCTGACCGGGTCGCACACCTTGATCACGCTCGGACTGGCGCACCCAGTTCCTCAGCGTCTCGCCCGAGCAGCCGATCTTCGCAGCAATCGACTGGATCGCCGACCATTGCGAGCCGTGCTCGCTCTCATGATCACGCACCATCCGCACGGCACGGTCACGCACCTCAGGGGAAAACGGGGCTGCTCGCTTCGTCATGGCTCCATCCTCTCAGAAGTTGGAGCCTCCGGGAAACCCGGGGCGGTTCACACCCCCCTTTGACTTTGCGCGCGCCTGCAGCCTGACTGTGCGCGCGCACAATCGTCGCGTCCAGCATCAGCCAGTCCAGGTCAGCCTCCTGGGCCAGGGCATCCAGCATCTCGTCTAAAACACCACGAGCAATCCAGTCGTAGTAGCGCCGCTTGACCGTGTCGGGTTTGCCAAGACGCTCCGGAAGATCCTTCCCGCGGCCACCCGATCGAGCCATCCAGAGCAGCGCGTCAAGAAAACGCCGATTGTCGGCCCGGCGTCCCCGCGTCCCTTTCCGGCCACCAGGCACCAACACCTTGAGACGCGCCCATTGCTCGTCCGTCAGAGCATCATGATCTGGGGGCATGGCCGGCACTCCTCCGGCCACAATCAGCGCCCCGAACCTTGTGCCAGGCTGACGATCATTAACTCCTCATTACAGCCTAGAGATTTTTTGATTGATGGGTAGATTTTATCCCACCCATACCCTCATCCTGAGGTGTTAGTTGATTAAAAATCGACTGACCTCGAAGGGGATCTCCAGAAATTTCCGAGGTCTCTGGAGAACTCCTTCGAGGCTTACTTCGTTCGCGATCTTTGATCGCTAGACGCCTCAGGATGAGGGTGTGGATGGGAGAGGAAAGTGTCTCTTGATGCTGGCTCGCAAGTCAAGCAGGCTCTCAGTCGAATCGACTCTCAGAGGTCGGCCGCCGCCTCGATCGCCTCCATGTCGTCGTCCGAGAGCCCGACATGGTGGCCGATCTCGTGCACCAGCACGTGGGCGACGAGATGGCCGAGGGTCTCGTCGTGCTCGGCCCAGTAATCGAGCAGGGGACGGCGGTAGAGCCAGACCATGTTGGGAAACTGTCCGGTGGCGAGGCTCAGGGCACCGCCGCCCTGCGCCAGGCCGGTACCGCGAAACAGGCCGAGGAGGTCGAACTCGCTCTCGCAGCCCATCTCCGCCAGCGTCTCCTCGTCGGGAAACTCCTCGACCCGGATCACCACGCCCTCGCACAGGGCGCGGAATTCGTCCGGCAGGCGCGCGAAGGCGGCCTCGGTCAGGGCCTCGATGGCGGCGAGGTCGGGGGCCCGCAACAGGCTCCAGTCGGTCTCGGACATGCGGGTCTCGTGTTCGGGGATTACCACAGCTGCAATTGCCGGCCGAGCAGCCAGGCCAGGACGACGAAAGCCACGGCTCCGAGGCCGCGGCCGATGCGCCGGCCCCAGATCTCGGCCGGGTCGCTCCCGGTCGAGTCCCGCCCGTCCGGCTCGCGCGGGCTCACGCCGCCAGCGCCGGGGCGACCCGGTCGGTCAGGAAGCCCGCGAGGTCGTTGGTGATGTGGTCGATATGGGGCGCACGCACCGCCTCCTGCTCGAAGCTCTCGCGGAACGGATCGATGGTGCGGGGCACCACCAGCACCGTCGCCATGCCGAGGTCGTGCGGGACGACGAGGTTCTTGGCGATGTCCTCGAACAGGGCCGACCGGGTCGGGTCGACCCCGTGGCGGTCGAGGAATTTTTCGTAAGCGCTGCGCTCGGGCTTCGGCACGAAATCGGCCGCCGCGATGTCGAACACGTCCTCGAAATGGTCGAGGATGCCGAGCTTCTTCGCGACGTTCTCGGCGTGCCGGCGCGAGCCGTTGGTGAGGATCAGCTTGCGGCCGGGCAGGCTCTCGATGGCGACGCCGAGATCCGGATTGAGCGCGATGCTCGAATGGTCGATGTCGTGGGCGAAGTCGAGGAACTCGTAGGGGTCGATCTTCCACTCGGCCATCAGCGCGCGCAGCGTCGTGCCGTAGCGGTGGTAGAAGTATTTCTGCAGGGCGCGGGCCGAGATCCCGTCGAGCCCGAACAGATTCATCACGTAGAGGGTGATGCGCTCGTCGACCTGCGGCCAGACGCGGGCGTCGTGGGGATAGAGCGTGTTGTCGAGGTCGAACACCCAGGTGTCGATCCCGGAGAAGCCGCGGGCCTGAGGCGCGGTGAGGTGGCTCTCGCCTGGCAGGAGCAAGGGACGGTCCGGCGACGGGGGCCCCACGGCCCCGGACGCCCAAGATAAGCGAGGCGGGGCGGAAGGGAAGATGAAAGACGGGGTTTCGCGAGCCGGGCGGCCCTAGCCGGCCGCCCGGGGAGATGACCGTTACGACCGGCGGATCAGCGTGCCGGCGCCGTAATCGGTGAACAGCTCGAGCAGCACCGCGTGCGGCACCTTGCCGTCGAGGATGACCACCGCCTCGACGCCCTGTTCGAGCGCGTAGATGCAGGTCTCGATCTTCGGGATCATGCCGGCCGTGATCGTTCCGTCGGCGATGAGCCGGCGGCAATCTTCGATCGACAGTTCCGGGATCAGCTTCTTGTTCTTGTCGAGCACGCCCGGCACGTCGGTGAGCAGCAAGAGGCGCTTGGCCCGCATCGCCCCGGCGATGGCACCCGCGAAGGTGTCGGCGTTGACGTTGTAGGTCTGGCCGTCGCCGCCCACCGCCACGGGGGCGAGGACCGGGATCAGCTCGGCCTTCAGCACCGCGTCGAGGACCGTGCGGTCGACGTGCTCGGGCTCGCCGACGAGGCCGAGATCGACGTGGCGCTCGATGTGCGAATCGGGATCGGTCACCGTGCGGGCGGCGCGGCGCGCCCGCACCATGTTGCCGTCCTTGCCGCACAGGCCGATCGCCTTGCCGCCCTCGGCCGAGATCCAGCCGACGATCTGCTTGTTGATCGAGCCGGCGAGCACCATCTCGACCACCTCGACGGTGGCCTCGTCGGTGACGCGCAGGCCTTCGCGGAACTCGGACTTGATGCCGAGCCGGTCGAGCATGCGGCCGATCTGCGGCCCGCCGCCATGGACCACCACCGGCTTGAGGCCGGACTGCTCCAGGAGCACGATGTCCTCGGCGAAGTCCTCGGCCGCCGCGCGGTCGCCCATGGCGTGGCCGCCATACTTGATGACGACGACTTCCTCGTCGTAGCGCTGCATGTGCGGCAGCGCCTGCACCAGGACCTCGGCCCGCACATGGACGTTGGGCAGCTGGACGTCGGGCGCCTTGTCCGCTCCGGAATCGCTCATCGTGGCGGGTTTCCTCTCGCAAGGTCGGGCCGCTTCGCGCGGCCGGGGCAAGGGTGGGTCGCGTCGCGCGGCCCGGGATGGCGCGGGGTTCTACGCATCATCGCGCGGCCTGTCACACCGAAATCTCACGGCACAAGCGGTCGCCCCGAGCGACGGCCGCGCGCCCGTCCGGCGCCGGGTTCTGGCGGCGGTACGCGACGGTGCGATGACGGCCGCGATCCTCGAACCGTTGCCGGCTTCATTTTACCTGGGTTTAACCATGGTCGGAACATTCTGTGGACGGACCACCGGATCTTCCACGATGCGCCTCGCCGACTCGCTCCTGCCTCGTCCCGCCCTCACCAGCCCGTCGCTCCTCGCCGCGACGGTCACGTCGCTCAGCCATCGCGCCGCCAGCCGCCAGGATCTCTGGCGCCTGCTCACCGACAGCTACACTGTCGACCTCGACGAGGTGGCCGCCGTGCTGCCGCGCCAGGAGCCCGAGCCGGACTGGCTGCCGACGAGGCGCTGAAGCGGTCGTTCAGCCCACCACCCGCAGCACATCCCCCGCCCGCACCTCACCGCCTGAGATCACCTCGGCGTAGATGCCGCAATCGGCGTGGCCCAGGTTCTTCTGCAGGGCCTCCGGGATCGCGAGGTCGCGCTGGCCGGTGGCCGGATCGACGTTGGTGGCAGCGCAACGCACGATGCGCTTCGTCACCTTCAGGCGCAGGCCCGCCTCCGTCGCCCATTCCGTCCCGACGAGGTCGAGCTCGGCGAAGGCCGGCAGCCCGGTGACGTGCAGGTTGCCGCGAAAGCGCAAAGGGTCCACCGCCGCCCCGACCATGTCCTCGACCGCCGCGACGCTCGCCAGGTTGATGAGCGAGACGAAGCCGCCGCGCGAATCGGTGAAGCGGTAGCCCTCCGGCGCGGCCAGCACCTTCGGGGGGCCGCGCAACTCCTTCGGGACAAAACGGCGGAAGAACGCCTCGATGGCGAGCCGCCCCTCCGGCGTGGCGAGGTCGCCGCGCGCCACCTCGCGCCCGCCCTCGCGGATCGTCAGCACGCCGGTGGCATCGTCATACGCGGTCGAGAGGCGCGCCAGCGCCTCGTTGCGCATCAGCATCAGGTACTTGATCTTGGGCTGATGCACCGGCGCGGCTGGGTCGAAGCCGCTCGGGCCGTTCTCGACCGCGAACAGCCGGTCGCCCGGGAAATAGGCGCCGGGCGTCAGCGCCGCCGAGGCCAGGGGCTCAGGGGAGAGGCCCTTCACCGGGTAGCGGTGAAGGGCGGTGACGGTGAGGGAGGCCTGCGTCATGGCCTCTTGCCTAACGGAATTCCGCCGCGCTGAAAATCGGTGACGGACGGCCAGTCGTGACTTCCCGCCAAGCCATCCCCCGGCCGCATGCCTCCGGCTCGCAAATCGCGGCGTCGCCCCCTTGTGTTACCGATATGTCACACCACATGGGGAGGGCCGGCGGCTTCCTGGAAGGGCCGGCGCCCGGCGCGCGATCGACGCGCGAGGGCGAGAACCCACCGGTCTCCCGATGCCTCGCCACGAGGGCGCAGTGACCGGCCAAGGAGGAGCGAATTCATGAATTTTGAGAAGTACACCGAGCGGGCGCGGGGCTTCGTGCAGGCGGCGCAGTCGCTGGCGCTGCGTGAGGGTCATCCGCAGCTGGCGCCTGCCCACGTGCTGAAGGTGCTGCTCGACGATCCCGAGGGCCTGTGCGCGGGTCTGATCGACCGCGCCGGCGGCCAGTCGCGCGTGGCGCTCGCCCAGACCGAGGCGTGGCTGTCGAAGCAGCCGAAGGTGTCCGGCGGCGCGTCGCAGCCGCAGGCGACCCGCGAGCTGATGCGCCTGTTCGACACCGCCGAGAAGGCCGCCGAGAAGGCGGGCGATTCCTACGTCACCGTGGAGCGCCTGCTGCTGGCGCTCGCCGTCGAGAAGGATTCCGACGCCGGCAAGATCCTCAGCCAGGCGGGCGTCACCGCGGCCTCTCTCAACGGCGCGATCAATGCCCTGCGCAAGGGCCGCACCGCCGACAACGCCACGGCCGAGAACGCCTACGACGCGCTGAAGAAATACGCCCGCGACCTCACCGAGGCGGCCCGCGATGGCAAGCTCGACCCGGTGATCGGCCGCGACGAGGAGATCCGCCGCACCATCCAGGTGCTGTCGCGGCGCACCAAGAACAACCCCGTCCTCATCGGCGAGCCCGGCGTCGGCAAGACCGCAATCGTCGAGGGCCTGGCCCTGCGCATCGTCAACGGCGACGTGCCGGAATCGCTTCGCGACAAGCAGCTCCTCGCCCTCGACATGGGCGCGCTGATCGCCGGCGCGAAGTATCGCGGCGAGTTCGAGGAGCGCCTGAAGGGCGTGCTCTCCGAGGTGACCGCGGCCGAGGGCCAGATCATCCTGTTCATCGACGAGATGCACACGCTGGTCGGCGCCGGCAAGGCGGACGGGGCGATGGACGCCTCGAACCTGCTGAAGCCCGCGCTCGCCCGCGGCGAGCTGCACTGCGTCGGCGCGACCACGCTCGACGAGTATCGCAAGCACGTCGAGAAGGACGCGGCGCTGGCCCGGCGCTTCCAGCCGGTCTTCGTCTCGGAGCCGACGGTCGAGGACACGGTCTCGATCCTGCGCGGCATCAAGGAGAAGTACGAGCAGCACCACGGCGTGCGGATCCAGGATTCGTCGCTGGTGGCGGCCGCGACCCTGTCGAACCGCTACATCACCGACCGCTTCCTGCCCGACAAGGCGATCGACCTCGTCGACGAGGCGGCCTCGCGCCTGCGCATGCAGGTCGATTCGAAGCCGGAGGAGCTCGACAACATCGATCGCGAGATCGTGCGGCTGAAGATCGAGGCCGAGGCGCTGAAGAAGGAGACAGATTCCGCCTCCCGCGACCGTCTGGTGCGGCTGGAGAAGGAGCTCGGCGACCTCGAGGAGCAGTCGGCGGCGATCACCGCCCGCTGGAAGTCCGAGAAGGACAAGCTCGGCCGCGCGGCGGAGCTGAAGAAGAAGCTCGACGAGGCGCGCAACGAGCTCGCCGCGGCGCAGCGCCAGGGCCAGTACCAGAAGGCGGGGGAGCTCGCCTACGGCATCATCCCGGGTCTGGAGCGCGAGCTCGCCGAGATCGAGGCGAGAGGCGCCGACGGGTCGCGCGGCAACGGCTCCGGCATGATGGAGGAGGCGGTGACGCCGAGCCACATCGCTGGCGTGGTCTCACGCTGGACCGGTGTGCCGGTCGACAAGATGCTCGAGGGCGAGCGCGAGAAGCTGCTCGGCATGGAGCAGGCGTTGGGCAAGCGCGTCGTCGGCCAGCACGAGGCGGTGGTGGCGGTCGCGACCGCGGTGCGGCGCGCCCGCGCCGGCTTGCAGGACCCGCACCGGCCGATCGGCTCGTTCATGTTCCTCGGCCCCACCGGCGTCGGCAAGACCGAGCTGACCAAGGCGCTCGCCGGCTTCCTGTTCGACGACGACACGGCCCTCGTGCGCATCGACATGTCCGAGTACATGGAGAAGCACGCGGTCGCCCGGCTGATCGGTGCGCCTCCGGGCTATGTCGGCTACGAGGAGGGCGGCGCGCTGACCGAGGCCGTGCGGCGCCGGCCCTACCAGGTCGTGCTGTTCGACGAGATCGAGAAGGCGCATCCGGACGTGTTCAACGTCCTGCTGCAAGTCCTCGACGATGGCAGGCTCACCGACGGGCAGGGGCGGACGGTCGATTTTCGCAATACGCTGATCGTCATGACGTCGAATCTCGGCTCCGAGTATCTGGTCAACCAGCCGGAGGGCCAGGACACCGACGTGGTGCGCGACGACGTGATGAACGTGGTGCGCGCGCACTTCCGGCCGGAATTCCTGAACCGGGTCGACGAGATCATCCTGTTCCACCGTCTCCAGCGGCAGGAGATGGGGGCGATCGTCGACATCCAGCTCGGGCGCCTCGCCAAGCTCCTGGAGGATCGCAAGATCACCCTCGAGATCGAGCCCGACGCCCGCGCCTGGCTCGCCGAGAAGGGCTACGACTCCGCCTACGGCGCGCGCCCGCTCAAGCGCGTGATCCAGAAGGCGGTGCAGGACCCGCTCGCCGAGCAGATCCTGGCCGGCCGCGTCCATGACGGCGAGACGGTGCCGGTGCGCCTCGGCCCCGCCGGTTTGTTCATCGGCGACCAGGCGGTCGCGCCGGACGAGCGCCGGCCGGCTAAGGCCTTGTTGAACTAAGGGGATCCTTCGGGGCCCGTCTCCTTCCGGAGGCGGGCCCTTTCTTCATGCCTGACCCGTTCGACGGCTCGATAGATCACATCCCACCTGCGACCTCATCCTGAGGTGCGAGGCGATCAAGATCGCTGAGCCTCGAAGGAGGCATCCAGGGATCGCGGAGACTTCTGGAGCCCTCCTTCGAGGCCCGCTTTGCGGGCACCTCAGGATGAGGTCGCGGGTGGGACGGGGTTCTCTCCATTGCCGTCGCACCGACCTTCAGCAGCCGAGCTGCCGCGCCAGATCCGCGAGGTCGGAGGCGGAAAAGTCCACCGGCACGAGCGGCGCCGGCTCGCCGGTGCCAGGGCCGCTCTCGTCCGGCCGGGCGATGTGGGCCGTGGCGAGCCCGCAGGCCGCCGCCGCCGCGAGGTCGGAGGAATGGGCCGCCACCATCATCACCTCGCCCGGCTGGAGCCGCAGGGCCTCGACGGCGCGGAGATAGACGGCGGGCTTCGGCTTGTAGTCCTGCGCGAACTCGGCCCCGAGCACCGCGTCCCAGGGCAGGCGGTTGCGGCGGGCCTGCGCGATGGCGAGCCGCACATGCGCGTTGGAGCACGGCGCCAGTAGGTATTGTTCGCGCAACCGTGTGAGCGCATCGGGCACCTCGGGCCAGGCGTCGAGCCGGTGCCAGGCCTGAACCAGCTCCCCGCGCGCCGCCTGCGGCACCGCCTCGGCGAGGCCGAGGCCGGCGAGCACGCTCTCCAGACTCTCGCCGTGCAGGGTGTCGAGGTCGGTATAGGCGCGGGCACCCTGGCGGATCGGCTCCATGCCGGGCTGGTAGCGGTCGCGCCAGGCCCGCGCGAAGGCGCCTCCGTCGAGGTCGGGCCGGTACGGTGCCAGGATCCGCGCCGCCTCCCGGGCGACGCCGCCGTGCCAGTCGAGCAGGGTGCCGAAGACGTCGAAGATCAGGGCCTGGATCGCCATGCGGGCCGCCTCCCGGTTTGGTTCGTGTCGCCCGGAGTTATCGGCCCGGCGAGGTCCGCTTCAAGGCCGCTCATCACCATCGGGTGAGCGGGGCTGGGGCGCCCGATGGATCTGACAGACATTCACCATCTGTTAACGATGCCGTCAGAGCATGCCCGCCATGTCGAGCTCCCGCAAATCACCCCCAATTCACAAGCACGAAACCGCTCCGCGGAACACCATTCTGCGGACCCAGGTAGACATCCTGCGGCAAACCTTGCGCAGCCGCCCGACGATGATCGAGGAATGGGAGCAGGAGATGCAGCGGGATGATTCGGCCGAGCGGGCCGTAGGCCGCCTGACACGGCTGAAAGCCAGTGGCAAGATGTGACCAAGACTGTCTGCAACTGCACGCAGATGGTGCAGATGCGGGATCGATTTCTCGCAGTGGTTCGCCCTCGTGGCGAATGATCGGGGAGTATGGCGCCTGCCCCGGTCAGGACTGTTCGGTGGCTGACATTGTATCGGCGCTATCTGTCCAATATCTGACTGATACTAGGCAAGACACCGGTTTGTGGTCGCATTTCGCCGTGTTGGGGATCCGGTCCCATCCGGGCCGAGCCGGCATCGGGCGTCGTACCGCTGCCAGGCACGGGATCGTAGGCAAAAATTCTTCGAAAGTGAGGCACGGGTCCTTCCTCGCCTCAAACAGCCCCGTGGGGGCGGACGCGTCGTCACGCCGCCGCAGCCTCCCGGGTCGCCCGCCCGACCGCGAGCGCCAGCACCAGCCCGACGCCCATCACCGGCACCACCAGCGCCTCCAGCCCGTAGCCGCGATAGGCCAGTCCCCCGGCCACGGCACCGCTGACCAGGGCGAGCCAGGTGCAGGCATCCGGCACCCACCCGAAGGCCGGGCCGATCCGCGTCGCCGCCTGGGCGAGGGTGTGGCTGAGGCTGAACAGCGTTCCCGTCACGAAGGTGACGCCGGGGCGAAAGCCCGCGCTCCGGCGGAGCGCCGCGTTCTGTGCCCCCATGGCGGCGGCCAGCAGCGGCGCGACCGGTCCCGGCACCGGGCTGACGGCGAGAGCGAGGGCGAGCACCAGGAGTGCGGCCTCGACGCTCAGGACCGCCGCCGGCCCCCAGCGCCCGGGCACGCGCAGCGAGACCAGGCTGCCGCAGAACCCGCCGGTCAGGAAGCACGCGAAGAGCAGGCCGATCTCCCAGGCGACCGGGTGACCGGCCTGCGCCAGCGAGACCGCGAACTGGGTCGAGTTGCCGCTCATGAAGGAGGTGTAGAGCCCGTCGAGCCGCAAGAAGCCGACGGCGTCGACGTAGCCCGCCGCGGCGGTGAGCAGGAGGCCGCCGGCAATGTCGAGGGGAGGGGTGTCGCGCATGAGGGAAGCTGAGGTCTTCTACGATTCGGGCGCGGCACTCTCCTCCGTGAGCGTGCGCCGCACCAGCATCAGGTCGGGGTCGGAGGGGTCCGTCCTTACCGTAAAGCCGAGCTTGCGGCACATCGCCAGCATGGTGGTATTTTCACGAAGGACCTGGCCCTCGACGACCCGCAACCCGTCCGCCCGCGCCCAGTCGAGCATCAGCCCCATCAGGGCCCAGCCGAGGCCGAGGCCCTTGAGGTCGGAGCGGACCAGGATCGCGTATTCCCCGGTCTCGTGGTTGGCGTCGGCGTGGAGGCGCACCGCTCCCATCATCGTGCCGGTTGCCTCCTCGATCGCCACGAAGGCGATGGCGCGGGCGTAGTCGAGCTGGGTCAGGCGGGCGAGGAAGGCGTGGCTGAAGTCGCGCACCGGCGCGAAGAAGCGCAGGCGCAGGTCCTCGGCGCTGACCTGCCGGAAGAACGCCTCGAACAGCCCCTCGTCCTCCGCCCGCACCGGCCGCACCAGGATCGCCTGGCCGTCCAGCACGAGGCGGCGCTCCCAGGCGCGCGGATAGGGCCGCACGGCGAAGCGGGCGTGGCTCGGACCGGTGCCGGCGTCGCGCCGGCGCTCCGGCGGCAGCGGCGCCACGGCGGCGCGGGCATCGAGCGCGATGACGCCGTCGCGGTCGGCGAGCAGCGGGTTGATGTCGAGCTCGCGCAGCTCCGGCAGGTCGGCGGCGAGCTGGCCGAGCTTGACCAGCACCAGGGCCACCGCCGCCTCGTCCGCCGCCGCCACGTCGCGATAGGCCTTGAGCCGGCGCGCCACCCGGGTGCGGCCGATCAGGTCGGCGGCGAGCCGCCGGTCGAGGGGCGGCAGCGCCAGCGCCCGGTCGTCGATCACCTCGACGGCGGTGCCGCCGCGGCCGAACACCACCACGGGACCGAAGACCGGATCGTCGACGAGGCCGGCGATCAGCTCCCTGGCTTGCGTCCGCCGCAGCATCGCCTGGACGACGAAGCCGGTGACCCGGGCCTCCGGCCGCTCCTGCGCGACGCGCGCCAGCATCTCGCGGGCGGCGTCCCGCACCGCCGCCTCGCTGGTGAGGCCGAGCCGCACGCCGCCGACGTCGGACTTGTGCACCACGTCCGGCGAGACGAGCTTGAGCGCCACGGTGCCGCCCGCGGCGATGACCGGCCAGGCGGCCTCGGCCGCCGCATCGGCGTCGGCGGCGAGCGTCACCGGCTGGGTCGGGATGCCGTAGGCGGCGAGCAGGTCGGCCATCTCGCGCGGGTCGAGCCAGGTGCGCCCTTCCGCGAGCACGGACACGACGATCGCCCGCGCCGCGCCCGCATCCGGCACCAGGTCGTCGGGCAGCACCGCCGGGGTGGTGGTCAGGTCGTCCTGCGCCTCGCGGTAGCGGACGAGGTGGGTGAACCCCTCGACCGCGTCGGCATCGGTGGCGAAGCGCGGGATGCCGGCCTGGCTCAGGATCTCGCCCGCCGCCTCGTCGCCGACGGTGACGGCAAAGACCGGCCGGGCGCGAAAACTCCCCTTGCGGCCGGTCCTCACCGCCTCGACGATCGCGGTCGCCACCGCGCAGCCGCCGGACAGGGCGGTCGGCACGTTGATCACCAGCACGGCGTCGTTGTCGCGGTCGGCGATCAGCGCCTCCAGGGCGGCGGCGTAGCGCGGCCCGTCGGCATCGGCCCCGATATCGACCGGGTTGCGCCAAGTATCCGGGTTCGACGCGGCCGGATTCGTGCCCGGCACCGCCGCGGCGAGGCGCGCCCGCGTCTCGTCCGAGAGGCCCGCCAGGGTGCCGCCGAGATCCAGCAACCGGTCGACCGCGATGGCACCGACGCCGCGGCCATTGGCCAGGATCGCGAGGCGCCGGCCGGGGAAGGGGCGCTGGCGCCCCAGCGTCTCGACCGCCGAGAACATCTCGTCGAGATCCTGCACCCGCAGCAGTCCCGCGCGGCGGAAGGCGGCGTCATAGACCGCATCGGTGCGGGCGAGGATTCCCGTATGCGTCGCGGTGCGGCCCTCGATCGCCCGGGCGGTGTCGTGCCGGCCGGAGCGCAGGACCACAACGGGCTTCGCCCGCGCAGCGGCCCGCGCCGCCGACATGAATTTCGGCGCGTCGGTCACGCTGTCGATCGAGAGCACGATCGCCCGGGTGCGGATGCAGCCGGCGAAGTGGTCGAGGCAATCGGCGATGTCGACGTCGAGCGCGTTGCCGAGGGAAACGATGCCCGAGAAGCCCGTGCCGCGCGCTTGGGCCCAGGCGACGATGCCCGCCGCCACCGTGCGCGATTGCGAGATCAGCGCGAGGTCGCCCGGGAGCGGCGCCCGGGCGAGCAGGCTGGCATTGAGGGCCGCGTGCGGCACCGCCAGCCCCATGCTGTCGGGCCCGACGAGGCGCAGGGAATGCCGCCGGGCCGCCGCCCGCGCGGCCTCCGCAAGCGAATCCGGACCACTGCCGAGGCCGGTGGTGATGATGACGGCCGCGCCGCAGCCCTTTCGGCCCGCCGCCTCCACCACCTCCGGCACGGTCTCAGGGGGAGTGACGATCACCGCGAGGTCGGCGGGCTCGGGCAGATCGGCGAGGTCGGCGAAGGCCTGCACCCCGTCGACGCTGTCGTGGCGCGGGTTCACCGGCCAGATCGGGCCTTCGAAGCCCGCCTCGCGCAGGTTGCGCAGGATCGCGGCGCCGAACGTGTTGGGCCGGGCGCTCGCGCCCACCAGAGCCACGGAGCGGGGGCTGAGGAGCCTGTCGAAGCGGTAGGTGCTCATGCGGGTCTCATGAGGGCGTCCGGGCGTCGGCAATCGTCGCGGCGTCGTCTTTCGCCATGCCGGCAGTTAGGGCGGGGTGGCCGGAAGGTCACGCCGGGTCGTCCGCGGCCGGGTCCGACGGTGGTTCTGCGGCCACCTTGAGGGATAACGAGATGACCGGTAATGCAGGTTGTCTATTGTGCATTGCAACATAATTCTATTGCGGTGCATCATGATGAATGATTAGCTAAGGGCTCCCGGCGAATCCCGGCTTTCCGGACGCGCTCCTCGCGCCGGACAGAACCTCCAGGACCACCGATGCATCTCCTCTCCCTCTCCGCCCTCGGCCTTGTTCTCGCCACCGCGGCCGGCGCCGCGGAACTGAACCCGCGTCAGGCTCACAGCCTCGATCTCGGCCCGGTGCGCGGCTCGGCCTACTACACCGTCGAGAAGGACGGCCTGCGCGTTGTCGCCACCCTGGCGCCGACGGAGTCCAATGCGGCCACCCCGCTGCGGGTGATCACCACGCTCGCTTCCGAGCAGGTCGTGAGCTTCTCGGTGCCCGGCACGCAGGACGGCACCGCCGCCTCGGTCGCCTTCGCCCGCCGCGGCGACCGGATCGAGGTTGCCTCGACCGGCTTCTGAGCCTTCCTGCCTCCCCGCGGATCACGGATCCGCGGGGGCGCTGCTCATCCTTGCCTGTGCGGCGCCCGCGCCGCTTGCCTTGCCTCTGCGGCGCGCGCGCCGCTTGTCTTGTCGGCCGATCTTTGCCACCTGTCCGCCGGTTTCGACCGACCTCGCGCACGGGCCCCAAGGATCACGCCATGCCGACCCTCTCTCCCTTCTGGCGCAACGGCGCGCTCGCCCTCGGGCTCCTCTTGCCGGGGGTCTTGCCCGGAGCTGCGCTCGCGCAAGCGCCGGCCCCCGCCGCCCCGACTGCTGCGCCTGCCGCCCCGGCCCCGTCGCCCGACACGGTCGTGGCCAAGGTCAACGGCGCGACCATCACCGCCGGCGACCTCGCGGTGGCGGCCGACGATCCGGCCCTGTCCCTCCCCGGCGTCGACGACGCGCAGAAGAAGGGTCTCCTCGTCGACTACATGGTCGACCTGAAGATCGGCGCACAGGCCGCCGAGAAGGCGAAGATCGCCGAGAACCCCGACTTCGTCCGCAAGCTCTCCTACTTCCGCGACAAGCTCCTCCTCGACGAGTACTTGGAGCGCGAAGCCAAGAAGGCGGTGACGCCGCAGGCCGAGCGGGCGCTTTACGACGAGACCGTCAAGGCGATGAAGCCCGAGGAGGAGGTTCACGCCCGCCACATCCTCGTCGACAACGAGGCCGAGGCCAAGAAGATCGCCGCGCGCCTGAAGGGCGGCGAGGACTTCGCCAAGGTCGCGGCCGAGACCTCGAAGGATCCCGGCTCCAAGGCCGAGGGCGGCGATCTCGGCTGGTTCACCAAGGAGCGGATGGTCGCGCCCTTCGCCGACGCGGCGTTCAAGATGGAGGCCGGCAAGATCTCCGACCCGGTCAAGACCCAGTTCGGCTGGCACGTCATCAAGGTCGAGGAGAAGCGCACCAAGCCGGTGCCGAGCTTCGACGAGATGAAGGAGCAGGTCGAGGCTTATCTCACCCGCAAGACGCAGCAGGACATCATCACCAAGCTGCGCGAGAGTGCCAAGATCGAGAAGACCGCAGCGGCGCCGGCCGCGCCTGCCACGGCGCCGAAGGCCGACGAGAAGAAGAACTGAGGATTGATCCTCGGATGAAAAAAGCCCCCGGAGCGTCGCTCCGGGGGCTTTTTTACGAGACCTCTCTCATGACGTTCGCGCTACGGGTTTCTCATCCTCAGTGTCATTCCGGGGCCGCGCAGCGGAGCCCGGAATGACGCAGTGGGTTTCAGTATCGTCGAGCAGGCTGCGCCCGCCCCAAACCCTTTACCGCAGCACCTGCGACAAGTTCGGCCCGCGCAACGCCGCCAGCGCCGCCATCCGCACCGGCGCATTCGGCGCGCCGTAGAGGTCGTACCCGCCCTTGCGCTGCACGAGCTCGAAGTAGAACCGCTCCTCGAACGGCGTCGTGTAGAGCTGCAGGAACTCGCCGTCGCCGACCCGGTCGTAGAGGATGCTCAACGACTGCATCCGGGCGATCAGCGGGTCGTCGAGGCCGAACCGGGCCGCCACGTCGTCGTAGTAGTTGGCCGGGATTGGCAGCAGCGTCACCCCCGCCTTCTTCAGGCTCTCCGCCGCCGCGAAGATGTCGTCGGTGGCGAGCGCGATGTGGTGCACGCCGGCGCCCGCGAAGCTCGTCACCAAGCGGGCGGTGGCGGTGTTGCGGCTCTCCGAGATGTTGAGCGGCAGGCGCATGGTGCGCTCGGCATTCGACATCGCCTTGCTGCGCACGAGGCCATAGGGGTCGGGCAGCACCACCACGTCCTCCGGCTCGAGGCCGAGCACCGCGCGGTAGAACAGCACCCAGGAATCGAGCTGGCCCTCGGGCAGGGCCTGCGCCACGTGGTCGATCCGGGTCAGCAGGCCGGCGGGCGCCGCGTCCCCGTCCATCACGAAGTCGTGCTCGAAATCGCCGCCGGTCTGGGGATCGGTGAGGATGATCAGGCTGCCATCCGGCGCGCGGATCGACGGGAAGGTATTTTCGTCCGGCCCGATCCGGCCGCCGAAGCGGGCGGCGCCGTAGGATTCGGCCCGGCCCAAGGCCGCGAGCGCGTCGTCGGTGGCGATGGCCTGGGCGCAGACCGAGGGGCCGTGCATCAGGAAGTAGGAGGCGGCGAAGGAATCCGGCTCGCGGTTGAGCACGATGCGGATCTCGCCCTGGCCGTAGAGGGTCACCGCCTTGCTGCGGTGCACGCCCAAGCGCGTGAAGCCGAGCTGGCCCAGCAGCCGCGCCAGCGCCCCCTCGCAGCGCTCGTCCACCGCCACCTCGATGAAGCGGTGGCCGGCGATGGCCGGCGGCAGCGGCGGGTCGAACAGCTCGACCCGGCGGCGGGGGCGCTTGGCCGGGGAGGGGGCCTGCGCGGCCGCCTCCTCGGTGCGGCGCACCCGCTCCTCGAGGAACAGCAGCGAGCGGTGACCGTCGGCCGCGGTCTGGCGCGGCGGCGCGGCACGCATCTCGTCGTTGAAGATCTCGAGCGAGATCGTGCCCGTGTAGCCGCAGGCCAGCACCGCCTGGAGGAAGCCCGGCACGTCGAGGTCGCCCTGGCCCGGCAGGCAGCGGAAGTGGCGGCTCAAGGTCAGCGGGTTCATGCCGATGCGCGGCGCATCCGCCAGCTGGACGAAGAACACCCGCTGGCCCGGCAGATTCGCGATGCCCGACCAGTCGTCGGGGAGCGCCAGGGTGTGGAAGCTGTCGAGGATCAGGCCGAGATGCGGGTGGTTCGCCCGCTCGACGATGCCCCAGGCCCGGTCGAAGGTGCGCACCTTGGTGCCCCAGGACAGGGCCTCGTAGCCGATCTTCAGTCCGCGCTTCGCCGCCCGCTCGGCGAGCTGATAGAGCTGGTCGGCCATGCGGGCGTCGTCGTCCGAGACCTCGGTGCCGACGTTGGAGCAGACCAGGATCAGGGGCGCGCCCAGTTCCTCCATCAGGTCGAACTTGCGCTCGGCCCGGTCGAGGTTGCGCTTGAGCTGCGCGTCCGACACGCCCTCGAAATCGCGGAACGGCTGGAACAGGTCGATCGAGAGGCCGAGATCCGAGGCGTAGCGGCGCACGTCGCGGGCGGCGCCGGTGTGGAACAGGAGGTCGTTCTCGAAGATCTCGACGCCGTCGAAGCGCGCCGCCGCGATCGCCTCCAGCTTCTCGACCAGCGTGCCGCTTACCGACACCGTGGCGATCGATTTCCTCATCGCGCTCTCCCTCTCCCGTATCCGCCGGCTCTCCATCGCAAACGGGGCCGGCTCCGTCGAGCCCGAAGCGGCGGCCCAGCAGGCCGCAATCTTTCGCGCTTGACATGAACGTACCGGTTAGTACATTTGAATTCAAGCGCGTCGCAATCGCGCCATCCGAGGAACGCACCGCGAGAGGAGCCCGTGATGGGCGCTGCCCCCACTTCCGTCCTTCCGACATCGATCCTGGCCGGCCTGATCGGCAACGGCATCCAGGCCTCCCGCACCCCGGCGATGCACGAGCGCGAGGGCGACGCGCAGGGCCTGCGGCTGCTCTACCAGAAGATCGATCTCGAGCGCCTCGGCCTCGGCGCCGAGGCCCTGCCGGAGCTGCTCCAGGCGGCCGAGCGGATGGGCTTCTCCGGCCTCAACATCACCCATCCCTGCAAGCAGGCGGTGCTCGCCCATCTCGACGAGCTGTCGCCCGACGCCGCGGCGCTCGGCGCCGTCAATACGGTGGTGCTGCGCGACGGCAAGCGCGTGGGCCACAACACCGACTGGTGGGGCTTCGCCGAGGCGTTCCGGCGTGGCCTGCCGGACGTGACGCTCGACCGCGTCGTGCAGCTCGGCGCGGGCGGTGCCGGCGCGGCGGTGGCGCACGCGCTCCTCACCCTCGGGGTCAAGGACCTCGTCCTCAACGACATCGACCCGGCCCGGGCCGCGTCGGTGGCGGCCTCCCTGTGTGAGCGCTTCGGCGCCGGCCGGGCGCGGGCCTGCACCGACCTTCAGGCGGAGGTCGCGGCCGCCGACGGCCTCGTCCACTGCACGCCGACCGGCATGGACAAGTATCCGGGCCTGCCGCTCCCGGCGGAATACCTGCACCCAAAACTCTTCGTCGCCGAGATCGTCTACTTCCCGCTCGAGACCGCGCTCCTGCGCGAGGCGCGGCGGATCGGCTGCCGCACTCTCGACGGCGGCGGCATGGCGGTGTTCCAGGCGGTCGAGGCGTTCCGGCTCATCACCGGCCGGACCCCGGATCCGGAGCGGATGCTCCGCCACTTCGCCGAGCTCGGCCGGCCGGCCTGAGGCTTTTTTCCCGGCTGGCGGCGCGCACCGCGGCCCAACCCTTCCAGAATGCGGCCCGACCCAACGGGCCCGTCCTCTCCCCCATCCCAGGAAACGCCCGATGACCTCCACCGTCCTTCCGGCGGCCGCGATCGCCGCCGACGAGTCCGAGGCCGTGAAGACTCCGAAGAAGGCCGCGCTCGCGAGCTGGATCGGCAGCGCGGTCGAATACTACGACTTCTTCATCTACGGCACCGCCGCGGCGCTGATCTTTCCAAAACTGTTCTTCTCGGCTGCGAACCCGCAGGCGGCGGCGATCGCCTCGTTCGCGACCTTCGGCGTCGCCTACATCACGCGGCCGCTCGGCGCCGTGGCGCTCGGCCATATCGGCGACCGCTTCGGCCGCAAGAAGGTGCTCACCTTCACGCTGCTCCTGATGGGCATCTCGACCTTCATGATCGGCTGCCTGCCGACCTACGACCAGCTCGGCATCCTGTCGCCGATCCTGCTCGTCATCGCCCGCCTGCTCCAGGGCATCTCGGCCGCGGGCGAGCAGGCCGGCGCCAACTCGATGACCCTCGAACACGCGCCTTCGAACAAGCGCGCCTTCTTCACCAGCTTCACCCTGAGCGGCACGCAGGCCGGGCTGATCCTCGCCACGCTGGTGTTCCTGCCGATCACCCAGATGCCCGAGGCGCAGATGCTGTCCTGGGGCTGGCGCATCCCGTTCTTCCTCAGCGCCCTCGTGGTCGCGGTCGGCTTCTGGGTCCGTCGCACCCTGCCGGAGACCCCGGTCTTCGAGAAGGAGCAGGAGGAGCACACCCACGCGAAGGCGGAGCTTCCGGTCGCGATGCTGTTCCGCACCCAGTGGGACGACGTGGTGCGGGTGATCTTCGCGGCGCTCGTTTCGGTGGTGAGCACGATCTTCAGCGTCTTCACCCTGTCCTACGCCGTCAACACGATGCAGATCGACCGCTCGACGATGCTGACCGTGCTGATCCTGGCCAACGTCGTGGCGCTCGGCGCGATCCCGGCCTTCGCGTCCCTGTCCGACCGGATCGGCCGCCGCCCGGTCTTCATCTTCGGCGCGCTCGGCTCCGCGGCGCTGATCTGGCCCTACATGTGGGCGATCAGCCAGGGCAACTTAGCCCTCATCTTCTGCTTCGGCATCCTGCTCTCGGGCGTGGTCTACAGCGCCGCCAACGGGGTGTGGCCGTCGCTCTACGGTGAGATGTTCGACACCAAGGTCCGCCTGTCGGGCATGGCGATCGGCACCCAGATCGGCTTCGCGCTGGGCGGCTTCGCCCCGGTGATCAGCGCCTCGCTGCTCGGCACCGGCCCGACCGGCTGGGTCCCGGTGGCGCTCTTCGTCACCGCCACGGCAGGCATCGCCGCGGTCTCGATCTTCACGGCGCGGGAGACCTACCGGACGCCGATGGAGCAACTCGGCAAGCGCTGAGAACTAGTATTGCCGGCGTCAGGGCGCCGGCACCTAAAACTCTCAGGCCGCCCCGGCGCCGCATCACGGTGCCGGGGCGGCCTTGTCTTTTCGAGATGCGGCGTGGCGGTGCGCGACTGGCATGCCCGATCAGATCGGAGCTGCCCGACAGACGAGGTGGCTCGGGTTTCCCCCTCCCCCCTCTGCGGGGCAGGGCGATTGCATACGAGTAGATCTCGGATTGCGATGATGTGCTCGAACGGGTTTGATCGGACCGTCCCCCCAGGAG
>NZ_JBEXZS010000099.1:0-34922 GCF_040593685.1 Methylobacterium sp. EM32
CTCGATGGTGAGGCGCCCGCCCTCCGGCATCGCGTCGCGGGCGTTGATGGCGAGGTTGAGGATCGCGTTCTCGAGCTGGTTGGGGTCGCAGAGCGTCGGCCACAGGCCGCCGGCCACCACCACTTCGAGCTGCACCCGTTCGCCCAGCGTCCGGCGCAGGAGCTCGTCCATCGCGCGCACCAAGCGGTTGGCGTCGACCGCCCGGGCCTCCAGCGGCTGGCGCCGGGCGAAGGCGAGGAGCCGGTGGGTCAGCGCCGCGGCGCGCTGGGCCGAGGTCATGGCGAGGCCGGTGTACCGGGTCAGGTTCTCGATGCGGCCCTCGTGGATGCGGGTCTGCATCAGGTCGAGGGCGCCGACGATGCCGGTGAGCAGGTTGTTGAAGTCATGGGCGATGCCCCCCGTGAGCTGGCCCACCGCCTCCATCTTCTGCGCCTGGCGCAACGCCTCCTCGATCCGCGCGCGCTCCTCGATCTCGGCGGTGAGCCGCGCATTGGCCTCGGCGAGCGCCGCCGTGCGCTCCGCGACCTGCGCCTCCAGCGCCTCGCGGCGCTCTGCCAGGGTCTCACGGGCCCGGACCTGGTCGTCGATATCGGTGCAGGTGCCGAACCAGCGCTCGATCGCCCCGCTCTCGGGATCGCGGATCGGCACCGCCCGGCCCAGCACCCAGCGATAGACCCCATCGTGCCGGCGCAGGCGGTACTCGATCTCGTAGGGCTCGCCGGTGGCGAGCGAGTGGCGCCAGCGCCGCCAAGCCTCCGGCTGCTCGGCAGGATGGAAGATCGCGTTCCAGCCCGCGCCGTCGGTCGAGCCCTCCGGCATGCCGGTGAACGCGTACCAGCGCGGATTGTAATAATCGTGGTAGCCGTCCGGCAGGGTCGACCACACCATCTGGGGCATCGATTCGGCGATGGCCCGGAATTTCAGGGCGGTGTCGGCGAGCGCCGCCCGCGCGTCAGTCTCGGCGGTGATGTCGACGCCGAGCAGGTGCAGGTCCACCACCGCGCCGTCGGGCCCGCGATGGGGCACGTAGCGCACAAGCGCGTGGCGCCCGTCGGCGTCGGGATGGGGCGTCTCGAAGGTAACGGTCTCGCCCGAGAAGGCCCGGGCCAGCAGCGGCCGGCGCACGGCGTAGAACGCCTCGCCGACGATTGCCCGCAACGGGCGCCCGACGGCCTCGTCCGGATCCAGACCGTACCAGCGCGCGAAATTGCCGTTGGCGAAGCGGCAGACCTCGTCGCGGTCGAGGGCGGCGATCAGGGCCGGGACGGCCTCGGTGATGCTGCGCAGGTCGTCGCGCTCCGCCCGCGCCTCGGCGAGCGCCTGCGTGAGGCGGGCGGTTTCGGTGAGGTCCGGCGCGCCGCCCGCGAGCGCGACGGCGTCCTCTCCGGCCGATAGCATCTGTCCGCTCGCGTCGTGGCTGCTCATGACTGATCGTTGCGGTCCGTCGCCGCCAAACCCTGCGGAACGGCTGCCGATAGACGGACCGATACCCCCCAGGCAACCGCCGAGGCGGCAGAGGGTTTCCTGCCGCGCGCCACCGGCATGCGGACCTGAGCCCTGCGGCGCAATGACCGCACCAGCCGGGTTGCGGCCCTCGCACCGAATCGGTAACTTGTTGATTATGTTGTAGTTTTCAAAAGTTCTAATCTGAGAGCGGTCAGCGGGAGCGATTCCCCGGCCCTCCGCGGATCGGGTGCTCCAGTCACAACATGATCGTCTGTTCCTGCAACGTGCTCTCCGACGGCCAGGTGCGCGCGTGCCTCAATCCCGGCCCGGGTTGCCCGCGCACGCCTGCCCAGGTCTATGCCTGCCTGGGCTGCAGCCCGAAATGCGGCCGCTGCGCCCGCACGATTCGGGGCATCCTCGATCGGGCGCTCGCCGACGCCCACGCCGCCTGCACCACCACCTGCGGGGCGGCCTGCACCCTGAAGGAATTGAAGGAGGAGGCCGCCTGACGGCGGCCCCCGGTCGAAGGCTCACTCGACCTCGGGCTCGATCTTCTCCAGGCCGCCGATGTGGCGCTGGGCGTAGAGCGGCAGGCCGACCTGGCGGATCAACTCCTGCTGGGTCTCGAGGAAGTCGATATGGCCCTCCTCGTCGGCGGCCAGATCCTCGAACAGCTGCTTCGACACGCGGTCGTTGATCGAGTCGCAGTACTTCGCGGCCTCAAGGTAGAGGCTGCGCGCCTCGACCTCGGCGGCGAGATCGCATGCGATGATCTCCTCCACGTTCTGCCCGATCCGCAGCGGGTCGAGCTCCTGCAGGTTCGGGAAGCCCTCGAGGAAAAGGATCCGATCGACGAAGCGATCGGCGTGGTTCATCTCCTCGATCGATTCCTTGCGCCAGAACTTGGCGAGATCGATGTAGCCCCAGTCGTTCAACATCCGGAAGTGAAGCCAGTACTGGCTCACAGCGGTCAGCTCGCTGCGCAGGCCGCGGTTGAGGTACTCGACGACCTTGGCATCACCCTTCATCGCTCGATCTCCCGTATCGATCGTCCATCGGGACCGGGTGCGTGCCGGTCCAACCGGGGTCTAGCTAGCAGCGAATGTGCCGCAGGGCCACCATGAGCGTGACCTGACGCAACGCGAACGGCGAGCGGCGGTCACACGTCGGCGGTCACACGTCGATGCACGCGAAGGCGTCGAGGTCGAGGGCGTGGCCGGCCCGGTCGCGCTTGGCCGTGAGGTAGCGGATGTTTTCCGGCGTGACCCGGCCGAGCGCGCGCTGGGTCTCGACCACCGTGAGGCCGGCGGCCTCCAGGCTCGCGGCCTTCTCGGGGTTGTTGCTCACGAGCCGCACGGCGGTGACGCCGAGGGCCTTCAGCATCGCGGCCGCGAAGTCGAACCGGCGCTGGTCGAGGCCGAAGCCGAGGGCCTCGTCGGCCTCGTAGGTGTCGAGCCCGCGGGCCTGGAGGTCGTAGGCGCGGATCTTGTTGGCGAGCCCGTTCCCGCGGCCCTCCTGGTCGAGGTAGAGCACGATGCCGCCGCCGTGTTGCGCCATCCAGCCGGCGGTGCCGCGCAGCTGGTCGCCGCAATCGCATTTGAGCGAGCCGAACAGGTCGCCGGTGAGGCAGGCCGAGTGCAGCCGCACCGCCACCGGCCCCGACAGGTCCGGCCGGCCGATCACCACCGCCACCTGATCGCGCAAGCCTTCGCCGCCGCGGAAGACCACGAACTCGCTGTCCGGCGCGCCCGCGAGCGGCACCGGCGCCCGGCTCACGGGCCGCAAGGCGGCAGCCTGCCGGGCCGGATAGCGGGCGACCGCCTCCTCGGCGACCGGGAGCGTACCGGGAGGCGCGGCCTCGCCCGGCACCACCAGCACCGCCGGCAGCACCTGGGCCAGAGCCATCAGGGCGAGCGCGGCGGCATCGCCGGAGGAGGCCGGCGCCACGGGAGCGTCGATCCTCGCGTCGAGCCGCAGGGCCAGGGCCTCGATCCGGTCCGGATCAAGTGTCGGCAGGGCGACCGCGCCGGCCTCGGCCCGCTCGGGAAGGCCGAGGCGGCGCAGCCGCGGCGCCGGCAGGACGAGGCGGGCGCCGCTTCCCGCCAGCGCCGCGAAGGCGGCAGCCGTCTCTCCGTCGAGGGCCTCGGCCGACAGGGCAAGCACGGGATCGCGGCCGCGCAGCGCTACCGGACGGCCGGCGCGGATCTCCGCCAGGGCCCGCTCGACATCGATCTGGTCCCGGCCCGCGGCCGGGTCTAGATTGCTGCTGCTCTGCATCGCGACCGACATCATCGACCCTGAGAGAGGCGGCCCGGCGCAGTCGCGTCGGACCATGAGGAAGAACCCGTGAGGGGAAAGCGCCACGGTTCGACAACGACCGGCATGTGGTGCGTCCGGCCCCGCTTTGCCGCGGATCCCTCCATCAACCTTTCGCGATTGTCCAGGCCAACCATACACCCCGGGAGTGAGGCTCCATGACGCCGCGCATCTACGCTCCGTCCCAGAAGGTGCTGCACTGGACGGTCGCCATCCTGATCTTCGTGCTGGTGCCGATCGCGCTCGCCATGGCCAACCTGCCCGACGGGCCCGTGAAGAACGCGCTCTATGAGTGGCACAAGTCGTTCGGGCTGACCGTGCTGGCGCTGGCGCTGGCGCGGATCCTGGTGCGCGCCGCCCGCGGCGCCCCGCCCCTGGTGGAAGGTCTGCCCGCCTGGCAGCGCCGCGCGGCCCAGGCTTCGCACCTCGCGCTCTACGTCCTGATCGTGCTGGTGCCGGTGCTCGGCTGGGCCGGCACCTCGGCCTGCTGCGCGCCGGTGATGCTGTACTTCGCCCTGCCCCTCACGCTGCCGGTTTCCGGTGGGATGCCGGTGGGCGAGACCATCCTCAAGGTGCATCAGGTCGCGGCTTTCACGCTCGCGGCGCTCGCGGTCCTGCACGCGGGCGCGGCCTTGCACCACCATCTCGTGAGGCGGGACGGGACGTTGCGGCGGATGCTGCCGGGTCGGGAGAAGGCATGAGCCGGCGGCGACGACGCATGCGCGGCATGGTTGTTGCGTCGCAGTCGCTCAGGGTGGAAATCAACCTTGAATTGTAAAAACCCATCACATGCAACCGCAATGAGCGCGCGTCGATCTTTGTCTTTGCATAATTGAGATGATGGAATATGGAGGGCGAATCGAATGCCATGCCGTCATAGGGGCATTCCGAACGTCTGTCACGTAAGATACATAAGACAATTTGATCGGGAGCCAGCCAGCGCAGGCGTTGTAGTTCTGTAAATTGCCAATGCTGAGGCGAATACGTAGAAATCGAGTGTGCCGTAACGATCTAATAGAGTCCGATATAAAACTATTAGGCGTTCGCAACATGGAAGGAAAAAACGTGTCGGAAAAGAAAGTCGCTCTCGTAACGGGTGTCACTGGTCAGGACGGAGCCTATCTCGCGCAGCTGCTGCTGTCCAAGGGCTACGTGGTGCACGGCGTGAAGCGGAGGTCTTCTTCCTTCAACACCGCGCGTATTGAAGATATCTATGAAGATCCTCATGCCGACAATGCGAATTTCTTTCTGCATTATGGCGATTTGACCGATTCTACGAATCTGATCCGGTTGGTTCAGCAAACGCAGCCCACCGAGATTTACAATCTCGCGGCGCAGAGCCACGTGCAGGTCAGCTTCGAGACGCCCGAATATACGGCGAACGCCGACGGCATCGGGACGCTGCGGCTCCTCGAGGCGATCCGCATTCTCGGTCTCGAGAAGACGTGCCGCTTCTACCAGGCCTCGACCTCCGAGCTGTACGGCCTGGTCCAGGAAGTGCCGCAGCGCGAGACGACGCCGTTCTACCCACGCTCGCCCTACGGCGCGGCCAAGCTCTACGCCTACTGGATCGTCGTCAACTACCGCGAAGCCTACGGGATGCACGCCTCGAACGGCATCCTGTTCAACCACGAGAGCCCGCTGCGCGGTGAGACCTTCGTCACGCGAAAGATCACCCGGGCGGCCGCCGCGATCAAGCTGGGGCGGCAGCAGAAGCTGTGGCTCGGCAACCTCGACGCCAAGCGCGACTGGGGTCACGCCCGCGAGTACGTGCGCGGCATGTGGCTGATGCTGCAGCAGGATCAACCGGACGACTACGTGCTCGCCACGGGCGAGACGACGACCGTGCGCGAGTTCGTCGAGTGGTCGTTCTCGGCCGTCGATATCGGCCTGCGCTGGGAGGGCAGCGGCGTCGACGAGAAGGGCTATTGCACGTCCTCCGGGCGGTGCCTGATCGAGATCGACCGCCGCTACTTCCGGCCGACCGAGGTCGATCTGCTGATCGGCGATCCGGCCAAGGCCCGGGAGAAGCTGAACTGGACGCACGAGACGTCGGCGCGCGACCTCGCGCGGGAGATGGTCGAGGCGGATCTGGTTGTCATGAAGGACGCTCCGATCGCGAAAGGGGTGTAGGATGACCACGGCATTCTCGCTCGCGGGGAAGAAAGCTTTCGTGGCCGGCCATCGCGGGATGGTCGGCTCCGCCATCGTGCGGCGCCTGGAATCCGAAGGGTGCGAGATCCTCGTCGCGGATCGCCGCGAGGTCGACCTGAGGGAGCAGGGCGCGGTCCGGGACTGGTTCGCGCGCAAGCGGCCAGACGTCGTCTTCCTGGCTGCCGCCAAAGTCGGCGGCATCCTTGCCAACTCGCAGTTCCCGGCCGATTTTCTCTACGATAATCTCGTCATCGAGACGAACGTCATCGAGGCGGCGCATCGCAGCGACGTCGAGAAGCTTCTCTTCCTTGGATCGAGCTGCATCTATCCCAAGTTCGCGCCGCAGCCGATCGTGGAAGACGCCCTGCTCTCCGGCCCCCTTGAGCCGACGAACGAATGGTACGCCGTGGCGAAGATCGCCGGGCTCAAGCTTTGCGAGGCCTATCGGCGTCAGCATGGTCGGGACTACATCTCCGCGATGCCGACCAACCTGTACGGCCCCGGCGACAACTTCGACCTGTCCTCCAGCCACGTCATGCCCGCGCTGATGCGCAAGGCGCATCACGCCAAGCTGAATCGCGATCCGCAGATCGAGGTCTGGGGCACCGGTTCGCCGCGGCGGGAATTTCTGCACGTCGACGATCTCGCCGATGCCTGTGTCTTCCTGATGAAGACGTATTCGGACAACGAGCACGTCAACGTCGGAAGTGGCGAGGACATTCCGATCAGCGATCTCGTCAAGCTGGTTTGCGACACGGTCGGCTACGAGGGCGGCATCCGGTACGACACCTCGAAACCGGATGGAACGCCGCGCAAGCTGATGTCGGGCGACAAGATCCGCGCGATGGGGTGGCAGCCCCGGATCGGCCTGCCCCAGGGTGTCGCGAGCACCTATCGATGGTTCCTCGATCATCACGCCGGCTGAAACGCCTGGTTGCGCCGTTCGCATGACCGAAAGCTTCCGATCATGCGAACGGCCTGCTCCGCCGACGCGCGGCAAGGCACGTCGTCTCGCCGGCGGACGGCATACCTCGAATAACCCATTCTCCGTGCCTGTCGCGACGGTCGATGGTCCGGCCATGATCTGGTACGAATTCCCGCCGATTTCTGGTCGATCACGTCCGGGATTCGTATCATAAGCCGGTGCGGCGCTTGAGCGAAGCCGATTCCGGCATCGCGAAAGCGATCCGACAGGATCGCCCGGAGCGATCAGCCGGACATCGTATGGCCGGTCCCTGTGGAGAAGGCGTCCACCGGTCGGGGGGCAGTTTCTTTCACTCAGTCATCGACAGCCCGGATGAGCATGCCGGCCGCTGAGATGCAGGACTCGCCAAAGCGGCCAGGATCTCGGCCAAATCGACTTGCGACGATACAGGCACGGATACAGGTAGGAGAAGGTTATGCAAGGCGACCGCGTCGATCTCGTCCATCCGGTGATCTTGTGCGGTGGGTCCGGGACGCGCCTGTGGCCGGCTTCCCGCGAGAGCTTCCCCAAGCAGTTCATCCCCCTCGCCGAGCCTTTGCGCTCGTCGTTCCAGGCCGCCGCCGCGCGGCTCTCCGACCCCGCCACCTTCGCCCGTCCGGCGGTCATCACCGCTAACGATGCCCGCTTCCTGGTCGCCGAGCAGCTCGCCCAGGGCCGGATCGAGGTCGACATCCTGCTCGAGCCGTGCCGGCGCGATTCCGCTCCGGCGGTCGCGGTCGCGACGCTCCACGCCGCCGCCCGCGACCCGGAGGCACTGGTTCTGATCCTGCCCGCCGACCATGCGATCGGCGACGATGCGGCCTTCGTCGCCGCCGTCCGCGCCGCCCGGGCCGGGGCCCGGGCCGGACACATCATGACGCTCGGCATCGAGCCGACCCACCCCTCCACCGCCTACGGCTACATCCAGCCTGGCCACCCGCTGCCCGGCAAGGCCGGCGAGGCGGGCGCCCACGCCGTCGCCCGCTTCCTCGAGAAGCCGGACGCCGCCCGCGCCGCCGGCCTGATCGCCGAGGGCGCCTTGTGGAACGGTGGCTACTTCCTGTTCCGCGCCGACGTGATGCTGGCCGAGCTCGAGGCCCGCGCGCCCGAGGTGCTTGAGGCCGCCCAGGAGGCCGTCGCGACCGCCGAGCGCGACCTCGACTTCGTTCGCCTCGGCGCCGAGGCTTTCGCGCGCGCGCCGCAGATCTCGATCGACTATGCGGTCATGGAGCGCACGGATCGGGCCGGGGTGCTGCCGGTGGGATTCCCCTGGTCGGATATCGGCACGTGGGGCGCCCTCTGGGAGATCGCGGAGCGGGACGCCGACGGCAACGCGTTGCGCGGCCGGGTGGCGGTGCGGAACACCCGTAACAGCCTGGTGCACGGCTCCGGGGAGATCCTGACCACCGTGGTCGGTCTCGACGACGTGGTGGTGGTGGCGACGGACGACGCGGTGCTGGTGACGAGCCGGAGCACGGCGCCGGAGGTGAAGGGCCTCGTCGAGGACCTGCGCCGGCGGAGCGCGCCTGAGGCGGACGCTCACCGTCTCATGTACAGGCCCTGGGGCTCGTACCAGCGCATCGATATCGGCGCGCGCTTCCAGGTGAAGCGGATCACCGTGAAGCCGGGCGGGCGCCTGTCGCTGCAGAAGCACCACCACCGGGCCGAGCATTGGGTGGTCGTGCGCGGCACGGCCGAGGTGACGGTGGATGGAGTCGTGCGCTTGGTACACGAGAACGAGGCGGCCTACCTGCCGATCGGCTGCGTGCACCGGTTGGTTAATCCCGGCAAGATCCCGCTCGAGTTGATCGAGGTCCAAGTCGGCAGCTATACTGGCGAGGACGACATCATCCGCATCGAGGACGTCTACGGGCGAGACAAGGCATAGCCGATATCGAGCGCCCCCCGGAGATGTGACACGAAGGCCGTGATACGCTTTTCGGACGATTCCCGTCCGGACAGCGTATGACTTGCCAGGGTAGGCGGGCTCGGCGTCAGCCATCGTGCCTCAACGGCCGAGAAGCGTCCCCTGGCTGCGCCGACGGCCGGATCACCGAGGCCGGGCGCTCGCCCCCGGGACGCGACAGGCGCCGGCGCCTGCTGGTTCACCAATCCTCGCCATGTCGGCCAAAACGTGGCCGGCACGGCTTTCGCGGACTAAGCCGATTCATCCGAGGCCGGCGAGCGACCGGCCGACCAGCGTTCGGCGGACAGGAATACGGCTCAGCTGCACCGACTCCGCAAGACGATTCTCGACAGGACGTCTTCCTGTCGATCGGCAGGCCGCCCACCTTCATAAGCTTGATGATGTCAAAGTCGATTTCGGCGACGGCCGGACGGTCGACTTTCGCGCGTCAGGCAATGCTCCCGAGCTTCCCATCTGTGCCGAAGCGACCTCACCCTTCCGAAGTGGAACCCCCCGTCCGTCGAAGAGTGACGGCGGCGTCTGCGGCAACGGACCACCAGTCCCCGCGCTCCTGATCTGGCTCGCACCCCCGCCATCGCCGTGCAGGCATGCACCTGCAGATAAGTCTTAGCCAGCAGCCTGCCGGCAGGCCGATGCAGTCCTGCCGAGGACATCGTTCCGTCGCAGGAATATCAACCTCCAACTCGCGGGGCTTCCAGACATCGAGGCCACGTGGACCGCCAGGCTCCTTCGAACAAGTTCAGGCAGAAGCCTGGTGGAGATCCAGACCTGTTCCGCAGCCCCGAAGCGACTCCCGCTTAGCATGGTGATGCTACATAGCAGTGTTCATGACAAGCTCGTTCTTCGTGCAATGATCAAAAACCCGTATTTGCGAATGAGTCGAGTGGATAAATCCCTCTCAGCGGACTGAATATACCGTCTTGACAGCATATATTTCCTTATTAAATGCAACAGTATAATAAAAAATGAATTGTTGCAACCAATACACGTATATATATAATAGATATACATTTTATTACCTATTTACTTTTTATTACCTATTTACTTTGCAAAAATCATATTATAGAATATTATACATATCATAATACAAATCTTTGTTTCAGAGATGCATGGGATATAAAATTATGAACTGCAGTTTACAAAATTTATCTGTTGCCATTTTTTATTATACTTGGCTATTTTGTCGCCCGCAACGATTGAAAAAAAATATCAAGTTTGCTATGGCTGCGATCGTTGTGCAGAATCGGCAGAGACAAAAATGAGACGCTTAAGGAAAGATCTCGATGGTCTTAGGATAATTGATCGCGAGTCAAATGAGGTTTGGCTCATAATAAATGGAATGCGTCATTACATCAATGGATCGTCCGTGTATGATGCCCTGTTTTGCGATATGAACTTAGCCGACGCCGCTGATTTAGAGGAAATAGTCCGAGGCCCCAATCTTGGCGAGGGAACTTGTCTGGTCAAGAGCGATGATAGTTCAATATATTTGATTTCAGGGGAGGGGGAATACATAAGAAAACATCGAATTACGACGTGGGAAACCTTCAATAAATATGCATTTAATTTTGACGCCGTGAAGAATGTGCCTAAAATCCTTTTGGATGCGGTTCCATCTTCGATTGATATTTTCGTCGAGACAGATTGATTTGCAGTATTTTTGTACTGATTTCAAAACTCCCATAGCTCATAGCGGTGACAGAGGTACGAAATGGAAAATGATCAGCACGTAGTTGTTATGTCTCTGTCGCCGTTCATGCGTCGTGGATTTAGGAATGATGAGGAGGGCGGTCGCGCCTATCAACGTACATGCGTTAGGTCTTGGCAAGATGCCGGCGCTCTCGTTATTTCCGTCAATACGCCTGCAGAAATATCCAGTCTGGAGCCTTCATACCCGGGGGTCTTGTTCGTCGAGTCGACAGCGACCAAGAGTACCTCCAATCCAAAAGGCTTGCCTAATATTTCGGAGTTGATCTCCGCCGGCCAAGCCAAGACGAAGAATGAGGTTTTTGCAATTACAAATTCCGATGTCCTTTACGAAGGCGACAGTGGTATTTTGTCTGATCTATTCTCTAATGCTAGAGAGGGCGTTATATTCTCGCATCGATTCGAGCGCTCCCCGATCGGCACTGCTCCGGGTCTACCCTATCTATACGGCTTCGATGTGATCATCGCGAACAAGCGATTTCTTCTTCCATCTGAGCTTGAAGGATTCTTCATAGGCAGTCCTTGGTGGGACTATCTGTTCCTATACTTACTCGCGGCGCGCAATGTGCCGATCATAAATTGTATTAGCCCGCTCATGTCGCACATGACTCACGACCAAGCATGGAACAATGAGGCTTGGTTGCAAGGGCTGTTTGCAGTCAGCCGACGCCTCCGGGAGATGGCAGTGGACGAGGGTCCCGTTGCTGCTCTGCTTGGGTATATATGCCATAGTCTCGACGCGGGCCGCATGCCGGCATTTGCGGTTGGGGATATGATGACAAGCTTTGGAATTACGCTGGGGACGGCAATGGTGTCCTACATCAACCAAAGCTGCAGCCATGTCGTTCGGCTCGATGCGATCGAGCGTAGGCCGAGAAGTCGTAAGCTGACCGGAAATCTAGTCAAAACGAAATATATCCACGCCATGAACTTTCTCGATATGTAGTAAATAGTGAATAGATATGAACGTCGTATTCGTCAACTATGGTAATTTTGGTAACAATAGTTCAGGTCATATTGATGGTTTTGCCAAAGAATTGCGGGGTATGGGCCATGCTGTCGGAATCATTGCTGGCGGTGATATTGATGTAGAAAACCGTGAATACCATTGCTCTCATGTCGAGTACTCGCAGAATGCGGTTCCTGAAGCTTTGTATTCCATGCTGCATGATGATCGGACAATAATTCACGCTTGGACGCCGCGTGAAGCGGTGAGACAGATCGTCGAGCCGTTGGCGGAGCGAGGGCTGAAGTACATTGTTCATCTCGAGGACAATGAACGGATTGTCACATCGACCCAGCTCGGTATCAAGGACGCTGACCTCGACGACGTCTTGTCGCCAGCATCAATTGTTGCAGGTCATCTGTCGCATCCCCATCATTCGCAAAATTTCTTGGCACACGCGGATGCTGTGACGGGGATCGTCATGGAATTGCGCCATGATGTTCCAAAGGATGTACCATTCCATTTGCTTGAGCCGGGAGTGGATACCGAATTTTTCAAGCCAAAAGCGTCGCAGGCTGAAATCTCTTATAGCCGCTATCAGTTGGGCATACCGAACGGTGCGTTTGTCATTGTCTACAATGGAAATATTCATCCAGCCATTGAGCGGGACGTGTATAGTCTTTATTCAGCAGTAAGTTTGTTAAGGAGAGCGGGCAAATCGGTCTTTCTCGTAAAGACCGGCGAGAGTGACAAGGTCACGCGAAGATGCGACAGCTATTTAGAAAAAGAAGGCGTGATTGAATTGGGAAGGATTGCGCGCAGGCAAATCCCCCGAGTGCTTGAAATTGCTGATATCCTGGTGCAACCGGGCTCGCCAACGCCCTTCAACGTTTGCCGATTACCCTCAAAGATTCTTGAGTTCCTTGCAATGGCCCGTCCTGTGATCATGCCATTCGCCAACATTGGATTACAAGTTCGCAATGGCTTAGATGCAGTCGTTCTACACGACAGCAGTCCATACGCCCTCGCCACAGCAATAGCAAAACTCTTAGATGATCCTTGTAGTGCACAAACGGTAGGTAGAAGTGGTCGTGATTTCGTTAGTAAAAACTATAATTGGAATGAAAAAACAAGCAATCTCCTCAAAATATATGAATCAGTTTTATCAAAATAAGCTGCCGTAAATTAATAAATAATTTATTCGCAGTGCATACAATCATCTTCATTTGAAGATGATTGTGCTAATAATTTGCAGTCGTCGAACGACGACTTGTCCGGCCGCGTCGGCTGGGATCGCGTTGAACGCCATGGCGGTCACCATCTGCTCCGGCCGATACAGCCATGGGCGAAGACAGCGCCGAACGAGCCGCGCGATTGGTCGCGAGGGCATTGACGCGTTCAGCGGACTCATAGGAGGCGTGGGCGGTGACCGTCTGAGGCTTGGCTCGGATTGTTCAGGAGCGTTGAGCAAAATCATTGTGGGCGGGACGGCAGCCACGACCGCCTCCAGCATCTGGCTGTCGTGTACGTCGGCCCCAGTCTGCTTCAACGCGAGACGGATGCCCCGGGGCATTGGTGAGGACATAGCGCTTCGTATCTGGTTTGCCGCAATCGGTCAGTTTGGGCCCGTCACCGGACGTCGCTTTGACAGCTATCGAGGCGTCGCCGAGCGAGGCACGGCCAACGGTAATACCGTTCCGGCGGCCGAACCGATCGAGCAATGCCTGTTGCAAGCAGTCCCACACCTCGGCGTCCGACCGATCCGCGCAAGCGCCGCCAGCAGGTCGTAACCCGAACTGCAGCCCACCTCCTGTGCCAGCAGTTCCCGGGGCGCGCCTAAGCGCAGCACGAACAGGAAACGTAATTACCCACGTGGTATTTTTCGGCACACGCGTTCGCCGGCACGTCCTGTGTTGGGATAGCGGGGAGGTGATCAGGCAGTGATGGTGGCGAGCAGGGTGGCGAAGTGGGTCGCCTTGGTCCTGAGGGCGGCGGTGGCGACGACGGTGCGCACGTCCGCCTCGCCCTTGGCGGCCCACATCGCCCGATAGCCGTTCGTCACCTTACGCTGGACGACCGCCGGCCGCAGGTCGCGCTCGCAGGCGTTGTTCGTCACGTCCACCTTGCCCGGGAAGGCCATGAAGGTCAGGAGCTGTTCGCGCGCCTGGCACATCCGGGCCTGGAGCGCCTGGGCCAGGTCGCACGTCGTTGGGGCCTTCAGAATAGCGTCGAAGTCCCGCTCCAGTTCGCGCCGCTTGCGCGCCAGGGTCGAGGCCGCCAGTTCGGTCAGGCGCCGGGTGAGCCCGAAGGCCTTGTCGAGCCACAGCTTGAGCCGCAGCGCGAGCAGGTCGTCGCCGGCTTCGACCGCGTAGGCCACGTCGCGGGCGAGGTGCGCCAGGCAGGTCTGCTGGCGCTCGCCGTGACCCTGCTGGGCCGAGTAGCGGTCCGAAATCCACACCGTCGGCCGGTGCCCGGCCATCACCTCGCCGACCACGGCCGCCGCCCGGCTCAGGGCGGCGTGATGGACCACCGCGTCTTCGCAGCGGAACACCCAATGATAGCTGTTGGCGCCCTCGATGCGCACTCCGGTCTCGTCCGAGGCCACGACGGGCGCCTGCCGCAGACGCGCCAGCGCGGCGTCCCGGGCCTCGGCACAGCAGCCTTGCGCGCGCCGCAGCAGGTTCATCAGACCGCCCTGGCTGATCGTCAGTCCGAACAGGTCCGACAGGACGGCCTGCAACCGTTCGTAGGACAGCGCCTGCAATGTCTTCAGATGCGTCGCCACCGCGTGCAGCCGCGGCCCGAACGGCGTCGCCGTCGGCCCCCGCTGGCCGCTGGGCGACGACCCGGGTCCGACAGGCCGGGCAGGTCACGCACAGGCGCCGGTGCTGCTCGACCATCGGGCGAATCAGCGGCAGGTCGATCCGCTCATGAACGCCGATCACCTCGGCCGGCAGATCGGTGGGCAGGGGCTCGCCGCAGGCCGAACACGAGGCTGGCCGATGCTCGACGACCTGATCCGGATCGGCGGTCAGCGCCCGCTTGTGGCCCTCATGCCCGGGCTTGGCGCCGCCCGGGCGGGCCTTCTCCCGCCGCTCCTTGCGGTCGCTCGCCGGCGGCTTGGACGAGGTGCGCGAGGTCTTCTCGGGCCGGTGCAGCTTCAGCACCAACTCAATCAGCTCTTCCCTGCTCAGGCGTTCGAGATCGCTGCGGCTCATCCCGAGAGGGAATCAGCAAGACTGTGATCCGGCAAGGGGGCCACCTGTCACCCGCGCTCCGCCCAAACCGGGCCGTCCCGATACCCTCCGGGTAATTACCAGGAAACCCGTCAGCACCGCGCGGTCAGAGGTTCGCAGGCGACCACCCTTTGGCTCGGGGCCGGCTCGGCCGTCGGCACCGGTGGCGGCGTCCCCGCCGTCGGACGTGTCAACTGACGGAGCGGCAGTGATGCACCTTCACGGCTTCAGTGAGGATCGCGCCGGCAGCATGAGCTATGCTGCCGGCTCTTGCATGAATTCGGCCGAATGTAGTTCATCCGCGCGCGATGGCGCGTCAGACGATGGGTCAGTTCGAAGCAGACAAAGCCGTATTCGTTACACCACTGAGTGGGTCGGGATCTCCGGCGCCCAGAGTGATCGGGCCCCCGTCGACCATGACGGCCAAGTTGGCGAGCACGGGCACGAAGCCGGAAAACGAGGATTTGCTAAATCCTATCATGCCATAGGATGCGATCGCGCTACGCACAAAGTGACGAATTTCTTACATTCTCCGTGAGCCGAATTGTCCATGAAGATATCGCCGGGCCCATTTCTTGAAAACTGGCTGCTCAGGTGTTTCATGCATGTCCATTCCGGGAGCTTGGCTCAAAGTATCACCTTTCGGTGTTTCATGCATAGTTATTTCTGGAACTTGACTCACAGTATCGCTTTTGAGTGGTTCGCGCATATCCATTCCTGGGACTTGGTGCGAAACCCCATCTTTGGCGACTATCTCAATGGCGTTGATCGCCAGTCCAAGGGACCTTTTATCGGGCGAACTCGGCGAATGAATGACCTCCGGAACCGATATGCGAAGTATCGCCGATGTTTTTTGTTGAGGCGTGATCAACGTACCCCAGATGCTGCAATAGGGACCGAGGAACGACCAAAGGAAATCAAAATTGATGCCGTCCACCTCCAACTTCAAATTTTCCAGCTGGTGTTCCTGAGGGGTGAACGAAATCAGAAATCGAATATCAAGCTTTGTCGTATTGAAGAGGGGTATTTTTATATGCGACGCAGAATCGGCCTTGCTCCAACGGAACGTCCGACCGTCATGAATTTCTGGCGAATACCAGCCACTTCCATGAATGGGTCCGAACATGTCAATAAAACTATAGCTTTCGAACATGAGTTGATCCCAATCTGTGCTGTCTCGCACACCGCGGCACGGTGGTGATTTGAACATGCGGCTGCGAAAAAATCAACCGTACGGGTCCGACCTGGAGTGTTCGACTGCATTGAGTGGACGTTATAGCTAGCAATTATATTGTATATGAAGAGATTCATCTGAGTCGATCCATAATATATTATATATTAATTGTAGTATTTCTGCGATGTTTATCATAAAAATAAGCGATTGCCCACGAGGATCAGCCAATTTCGGCGCAACGCCGGCAGGAGTGATTTAGTTGGTATTTTGGGCCGGGCTATTTGAGAAGCGACTGCATGATAGCAGCTATAGAAACCGGAAGGTCAGATCAGGGATGATGACGGGCGCTTGCAGCCGGTGGCTTATGGACGAATGCGGCCGGACGCTGTTGTCAGTATTCTGTCAAAGGTCGATCACGGTTACGCGCCGTTCGACGAGCAGAAACGGGATCGCGCCGCCTTAGATACTGTTGGCGAGGGCAGCGACCCAAGCAGCTTGGCGTATGAAGCGCGCGAAGGGTGATCGTCGTGTCGCCGTGATGGTCTCGTTACGATCTCCGGAAGGAATCCTCCGGAGATCGTAACGCCCGCCGGCCTTCCGGTCCGAGGCGGTGGGCTCGCCGCGTAAACGATTCACCGGAATGGTGCTCGTGTGGAAAATCCTGGGATCGTCAGGCCGCCCGCTCCGCGCCTGAAATCGGTAGTGCCAGGAGATCATGGTGCCCGATGACCGCTGCCGTGCCGGAGGATTGCCGCGTCGCCGCCCAGGCTGCCGCATCGTCCTGCGCGATCCGTCCGGTCTCCGCCGCCGCCCGGACCGTGCCGTCGGCGAGCGCGCGCAGCAGCGCGGCCTCGCCCGGGCCGAGGCGCCAGGGGCTGGCGGCAGTCTCGACGGCGAAGCCGTGGCCCCGGAACGCCTGCGCCAGGGCCTCCGTGGCGCCCGGACCGGCGGCGGGCCCGAACCCCTTGTCGCCGGCTTGATGCATCAGGAAGGCGGCGTGGATCGCGGCATCGGCCGGGTGTGGCGGCGTCCAGCTCTCCTGCCCGTCATAGGTGAGGGCGGTGTAGAAGACCGCGCCGGCGCCGGCGACTCCTTGCGCGAGTGCGGCGATCCAGGCCTCCGAGACGAGGTCGAACAGGGCTGCCGCGGTGACGAGGTCCGGTCGCCCGGCGAGGGATGCCGCCGGATCGGCCGCGAGGTCGAGGGCGCGGAACCGCACGGCGATCCGCGCGGCGCCAAGATGCAGGACGAGGCCGTCTCCGACGTCCTCCGCCCGGTCGGCCCAGGCCGCGAGGCGCTGCCGGGCGGCATCGAGCAGCGCGGGATCGTGGTCGACGAGCATCCAGTCCTGCCGGGGGCCTAGATGCGGCGCGAGCGCCCGCAGGTTCGAGCCGGTGCCGCAGCCGAGATCGACCGCCCGCACCGCCTCCGGCAGCGCCCGTGCCAGGGCGGCGACGAGGCCCGCGTCGCGGGCGGCGTGGTCGGCGGGCTCGCGCAGGTCGAGCCAGTCGGGGCTGAAGCCGCTCATGCTGTCCTCACGCCGGAGTTCTCAGGAAGGCGGCGATCGCCGCGGCGGTGTCGGGCCAGTCCGGCAGGCGCTGGCCGGCGGCCCAGGACGCGGCGGCGGCCCCGGCCCGGCGGGCCGGATCGGCGATGAGCCCGCGGAGCGCCGCGGCGAGGGCGGGCACGTCGCCGGGCGGCACGGTGAGGCCGGCGCCCGCCGGCACCGTCTCGGCGGCGGCGCCCCCGCGGGTGGCGACGAGGGGCAGGCCCCGCGCCAGGGCCTCCGTCAGCGCCATGCCGTAGCCCTCGAACAGCGAGGCCGAGACCGCGAGGTCGGCCTCGGCATAGAGCCGGTCGAGCGCCTCCGGCGTCACCGCGCCGGCGAGCGCGATGCGGTCCCGGAGAGGCGACGCGGCGATCTGGTCGCGCAGGGCGGCGCAGCACTCCGGCGCCCGGTCGAGGCTGCCGGCGATCGTCAGCGACCAGTCGAGGTCGGCAAGCGTCGCGAGTGCCCGCACCAGGACGTCGTAGCCCTTGCGCGGGGAGACGGTGCCGACCGCGAGGAGGCGGACATGCGGGCCCGGCCGCGGCGCCACCCGGGGGCTCGGCGGCGTGCCCGGCTCGGCGACCGCGATCCGCTCCGGCGCCACGCCGAACTCGGCGGCGAGCAGGCGGACGGTGTAGCGGCTCGTCGCGACGACGCGGGACGCCAGCGCCAGAGCCGCGCGCTCGCCGGCGACGAGCGAGGCCGCCCGCTGCGGCGACAGGCCGGTCTCGTAGCCGAGGGGGTGGTGCACCAGGGCCGCCACCGGGCGCCTGGCGGCGCGGATCACTGTGGGCGGCAGGGCCCCGTAGGCGAGGCCGTCGACGAGGAGAACCGCGTCTTCCGGCACCTGCGCCAGGAGGGTGGCGGTGCGGGCGAGATCGTCGGAACTTGGATCCGGGAATCCACCCGGCAGGGCGAGATGCGTCACCGCCACCCCTTGCGCCGGCAGGTGCGCCAGGAGCTTGCGGGCATAGGCGTAGCCGCCGGTCGGCGCCGACAGGTCGCCCGGAACCGCGAGGACGAGACGCATCAGGCGAGCGGCGCCTCGAACCAGGCCCGCGCCAAATGGGATTCGTGCAGGGTCACGCGCAGGCGACTCACCCCCTCGCCACCGGGGCCGAGGGCGCCGGCCCGGGTCGCGGCGGCCATCGCCCGGTGGATGTGGCCGCACAGGAACTCGGTCGTGGTGTTCTCGCCGGAAAATTCCGGCAGGTCGTCGAGGTTGCGGTAGTTGAGCGGGGCGAGGATCGCCTTCAGCGCCTCGCTCGCCCGGCCGATATCGACCACCACCCCGTCCGGGGTCAGGCTGTCGCGGAAGAACGCCACGTCGACCACGAAGGTCGCCCCGTGCAGGGCTTGCGCCGGCCCGAACAATTCGCCCCGGAAGCTGTGGGCGATCATCACGTGGTCGCGGACCTCGACGGCGTACATGGGCAGCTTTCCCTTCAATACCGGATCACGGTGCACAGGCCCGGCGCGCCGGGGGCGAGGAGGCGCGGCAGTTCGGCGGGCAGGTCGTCGAAGGCGACCTCCTCGGTGAGGAGGACGTCGAGGCGCTCGTCGCACAGCAGGTCGAGCGCCTTGAGCAGGCGCCGCCGGTGGCTCCAGCGCGGCCGGCGCGAGGCCGCCACGGCGCCAACCTGGCTCGCGACGAGGCGCAGGCGCTTGGCGTGGAAGGCGAGGCCGAGGGGGGCGGCCACCGGCGTCTCGCCGTACCAGCTGAGCTCGACGATTCCCGCCTCCTCGCCGGCGAGCGACAGGGCGAGCGCCAGCCCGGCCTCGCTGGCGCTGGCGTGGAAGACGATGTCGGCCTCGACCGGCGCCGCCTCCGGCAGTGCGAAGGCAAGCCCGAGCGCCCGCGCCGTCTCCGCCCGGGCGGGATCGCGGTCGATCAGGCAGATGTCCGCCCCCGGCAGTCCGGCGCAGAGATGGGCGACGAGGAGCCCGACCACCCCGCCGCCGACCACCGCGATCCGGTCCCCCGGCCCGGCGCCGGATTCCCACAGGGCGTTGAGCGCCGTCTCCATGTTGGCGGCGAGCACGGCGCGGCGCGGCGGCAGGCCCTCCGGCAACGGGCAGAGGGCGGCCCGGGGCGCATTGAACGCCTCCTGATGCGGCTGGAGCGCGAAGACGCGCTCGCCCGATTCCGTCTCCGCCACCGCGCAGTAGCCGTACTTGACCGGGAACGGGAACTCGCCGCCTTGCGCCGGCGCCCGCATCCGCCCGGCCACCGCGTCCGGAACGCGGCCCTCGAAGACCAGCCGCTCGGTGCCGCGGCTCAGGGCCGTCCACAGGGTGCGCGCCCGCACCTCGTCCTCGCCCGGTGGGGACAGGCGCTCTTGCCGCAGCTCCGCCTGGCCGGCTGCGCTATACCAGAGCGCCCGCACGGCGTCCGCCGTGCCGCTCCCGGATGCCTGACGATGCCGCAAACCGACTCCTCGGTGGTCACCCTCGCGGAGGGAGCGTCCCGCGCTCCTCTCACGACGCCGACGGGCCTGCAAGCCTGCATCACCCTGCGGCGCCGGCGCTGGCTGGTGCTCGGGCTCTGCCTCGCCACCACCTTGGGCCTCGCGGCGGCGCTCTGGACGGTGCTGGTGCAGGACGGGTTCGACGGGCTCGACCTCGCGTTCTTCGCCTGCGGTCTCGCCACCCTGCCCTGGACGGTGCTGGGATTCTGGAACGCCGCGATCGGCTTCCTGCTGCTGCGGGCCGGGCCGGCGGGCGTGCTGGCGGCCGCCCCCCACGCGGCGGCGGGGGAGGCCCCCCTCCATCTCACGACCGCCGTGGTGATGACCCTGCGCAACGAGGATCCGGACCGGGCCCTGGCGCGCCTCGCCCTGGTGCGCGAGAGCCTGGAGCGCACCGGGCACGGCTCGGCCTTCCGGTACCACGTGCTGAGCGACAGCGACGAGCCGGGCGTGATCCGGGCCGAGGAGGCGTGGGTCGCGGGCTGGCGCGCCGGGCTGCCCGACGGGGAGGCGGCCCGGATCCACTACCGCCGGCGCACCGACAATGCCGGCTACAAGGCCGGCAACCTGCAGGAGTTCTGCGCCCGCAGCGACGCCGACCTGATGCTGCCGCTGGACGCCGACAGCCTGATGACCGGACCGGCGATCCTGCGCCTCGTGCGGATCATGCAGGCGCATCCGCGCCTCGGCATCCTCCAGAGCCTGGCGGTCGGCGCGCCGGCGGGCAGCGCCTTTGCCCGGCTGTTCCAGTTCGGCATGCGCCACGGCATGCTGCCCTACACGCTGGGTGCGGCCTGGTGGGGGGCGGAATGCGGCCCGTTCTGGGGCCACAACGCGCTCGTGCGCATCGCCCCCTTCGCCGCCCATTGCCGGCTGCCGCCCTTGCGCGGCGGCGGGGCGGTGCTGTCGCACGACCAGGTCGAGGCGGTGCTGATGCGCCGGGCCGGCTACGAGGTCCGGGTGCTGCCGCTCGAGGAGGGCAGCTTCGAGGACAACCCGCCGACGCTCCTCGACCACCTCACCCGCGACGCCCGCTGGTGCCGCGGCAACCTCCAGTATCTGCGCCTGCCCCGCCTCCCGGGCCTGCTGCCGATGAGCCGGTTCCAGCTCGCCTGGGCGGTGATGATGTTCCTCAACCCGCCGGCCCTGACGCTCGCCCTCCTGCTCCTGCCCTGGCGTGCCGCGACGCAAGGGGGCCCGGCGCAAGATGGGCAGGCGATGGGCGGGCAGGTGATGGGCGCCGCCTCGCTCTACCTCGCCTGGCTCCTCCTCTCGCTGGCCCCGAAGCTCGCCGGCTACGCCGCCGTGCTGGCGGACCGCGAGGCCCGGGCGGCCCATGGCGGAGGGATGCGCTTCCTCGCCGGGATGGCGGCCGAGATCGCGGCCTCGTTCCTGTTGCTCGGCGCCTCGTCGGTCCGGCTCACCGGGGTGATGTTCGGGCTGGCGCTCGGCCAGTCCGGATCGTGGAGCGCGCAGGACCGGGACGCGCGGGGCGTGCGCTGGGGGGAGGCGTTCCGCGCCCTGTGGGGCGTGACGCTGTTCGGGGTCGTGGTGTGCGGGACGCTGGCCCTCGTCTCGCCGGCGCTCCTCGCCTGGAGCCTGCCGCTCACCCTCGGCAGCCTGCTCGCGGTGCCGTTCTGCGTCCTCACGGCGGCGCCGGGGGCGGGGCGGGCGATGGTCCGGGCGGGCTTGTGTGCGACGCGGGAGGAGATCGCGCCGCCGTGGGAGATCGCGCGGGTGGGGGAGGGGAGCGGTGGTGCCGGGATGGCCGCGCCGGTGTGAGGCCGACGCAGTGTCGCGGCTCGGCCGCGCGGCCCCGGGCGGCGCGGCCGGACTTGCTCGACGGAATCAGGTCACGCGGCGAGCCACGTGAACCGCCCGGCCTCCTCCCAGGCGCAATCGGCACCCAGGGCCGCCGCGAACGCAGCCGACAGGCGCGCCCGCTCGGCCTCGACCAGCGGCCCGTCCACCGCCACCGGCCGGCAGCGGCCGTGCGCGCTGGCCGGCACGAAGTCCGGATCGATGAGCGCACCGCCCTCGCCCGTGAACCAGGCGCGGCCGCCCATGTCGTAATAGCTCTCGGCGGCCAGGCCCTCGGCGAGGAGGATGTCGTGGGCGTCGAGTTCGACGTGCCAGTAGGTGACCGCGCGCGCCGGCTCGCGCACGACGCTGGTGCCGTTGATCAGGCACATCGCCGGTACCAGCACCCCGCCCGTGCCGTCCTCGTCCGCCCCGACCAGGACCGGGTGACCGGGGGAGAGGCGCAGGTCCCGGGCGGGCAACCCCGGTCCGAAGGCGTTCGCGCGGATGCGGATCGGCTGCCGGTCGTGCGGCAGGGCGCCGGCGTCGGCCGCGAGGTGGCGATGGCCGATCCAGGTGATCGGGCGGAGCCGGCCCTCGGCCGTGACGACGCGGTCGCCGACGCGAAGACGCTCGACCGGGATCTCGCCGGTAGAGGTGCGGATCCGCGTGCCGCCGGAAAAGCACAGCACGACGTTGGTGCGGATGTCGTATTCGCTGGTGAACTCGCCCGATCCCGTCGGGGTGGTGTTCTGCGCGAAGGAGAAGTTCGCCGTGGTGTAGGCGCCGGCGACCCGCAGGTTCGCGATCGAGCCGCCCGTCGTGTTGAGGACCTGCAGCGTCTGGCTCGCCGAATCGTAGTTCAGGGAGCCGACCGCGGCGGTGTTGAGCAGGCCGATGCGGTCGCCCGACTGGAAGCCGTTGATGGTGCCGCCGAACGCGATCCGGTTGCCGGAATCGGGCGCGATGAGGAGGCGGTTGCTGTTGCCGCTCATGAAGTTGACGGTCGTGTTGGCGTGGAAGTCGTTCTCGGTCCGCAGATAGCCGTTGGTACCGAGGTTGAATGTGCTGGTGCCGGTGGCCGCACCGCTCGTCGGGGCGTCGGCGGCGCGGGCGACGAAGATGCCGTTGTTGATGTTGACGGTGCCGTAATTGGCATAGACGTTGGTGGTCGCGTTGCCCTGCTGCGTCCCGACATTGACGTTCATCAGCGCCAGGTTCTGGCTGGTGCCGTTCAGGTTGATGGTGCCGGTGTCGTTGAAGGCGCCGGTCGCGGTGCTGAAGCGGCTGGCGTCGATGCCCGCTCCGACCTGATCGCCGGCCCCGACATTGATCGTGCCCTGGAAATTGACGGCGCCGTGGATCCCGAGCCCGGTCTGGATCACCGGGCCGGTCGTGCCGCCCTGGTAGCTGCCGCCGGGCAGCGTCGCGTTCAGGGTGAAGCCGGTCGGGACGGTGGTGTCCGTCAGGCTGAAGTTGCTGGTCGTCGCCTGCTGGGAGTTGACCTGCGAGACGCCGACCGCGAACGAGACGTTGTTCGGCAGGATGCTGCCCTGCTCGCCGATGACGTTCGCCGTGCCGGCGCTCGCCAGGGTCGCGGTGTCGCCGGCCTGCGGCGCGACGCCTTCCTGCCAGTTCGCAGCGTCGGTGAAAGAGCCCGTCACGTTGGGCTTCCAGGTCAGGTTCGCCATGATCTACGTCTCTCTGCGGTGGCTCTTCGCTGCTCAGCAGCGAGGATCGCGAGGCAGAGCGTTCAGTGCTTGAATTCGGAGGTTATACTACCTCCGACTATCGTGTCCGGACGCTGCCACCTGGTCGCAGGGAGAACCTATGCTTTGGAGAGATGCGCGGTAATGCAGTTTATTGTTTCTGCATACTGATTTGAATGCCTGTGCTGAGCTTGCAACTGTCATTCAAGATAAATGTATTATTTGTTTCTGTCTCGTAAGCAGTGTGCAGGAATCGTTTCCCATGGCGACGAGGTGCGACGCGTCGTGGTCGACCGGATCGTGCAGGGCGGTCGGGACGGGCGACATCGCCAGCCGAAACGGGAGACCGCCGTCGTGATCCGGGGCACCGCCTCACGCTTCATCTAGGAGAGGGCGCAGCGTCTACAGGAACAATGCAGGTATCTGGAGTATCAAATCCAGTCATGGCAAGCCGCGAGCGCAGTGTGGCCACCGCCGGCTTCGCATTCCCGGTCTGTCGCAGCACGCCGCCTGTCTTCGAGCAAGGCTTCGGGGTCGCCGGAGCGGGACGGCCGCGGAGCGCTGGCGCAACCTCCGGCGAGATGGATGCCGGTTCATCGACCGACATCAGGCTCGCCGCGGGTCCGGGCCTGCACGAGGCCGGGGAGGGGCATGGGGATTTTAGAGCATTTTCCGACGAAGTGGATACCGGTTCGTCGAAGAAAATGCGGCAAAACAAACACTTAGAGAGCTTCGCGATTGCAGCGCGATCGTGAAGTGCTCTAGAGCGGGCAATGGGTGACCGTCGTCCGCGACGGGTGGCTGAACGGCAATGCCGTGGATCCGTGGCGCAACGCGAGCGGGGCTGCTCGGGCTTCGGTCGGCGTCTTGCCGACCCCAGGCCAGGGCGGCGACGGGCGCGTCGCGGTCGGCAGGGAGCCCGAAGGCTCCCCTTTATCCCTCGAAGTCCCGCTTCAGCCCCCGCCGCGTCCGGTGCCGCTCCAGCGCCAGCTCCACGAGCCGCGTCAGCAGCTCCGGATAGGGAACGCCGGAGGCCTCCATCATCTGCGGGTACATGCTGATCGAGGTGAAGCCCGGCAGGGTGTTGATCTCGTTGAGGTAGAAATCACCCGTCTGCCGGTCGAGGAAGAAGTCGACCCGGGCCATGCCGCTGCATTCGAGCGCCTCGAAGGCCTGGAGCGCGAGCACGCGCACCCGCTCCATCTGCGCCGGCGTGATGTTGGCCGGGAGATCCACGCTGGCGCCCTCGGGGTCGAGGTACTTGGCGGCGTAGGAGTAGAAATCGTGGTGGGGTTGCGGGTTCAGCTCGCTCGCGACGCTGACGAAGGGCGGGTCGCCGTCGAGCACCGCCACCTCGACCTCGCGGGCGTCGATGCCCTGCTCGACCAGCACCTTGACGTCGTAGCGGAAGGCGTCGGCCAGCGCCGCCGGCAGGTCCTTCCACTCCTTGACCTTATGGATGCCGACGCTGGAGCCCATGTTGCAGGGCTTGACGAAGACCGGCAGCGTCAGGGTCGCGGCGATGTCGTCGAGGGAGATCGCGCCGCGCTCGTAGGCGCGGCGGGTGAAGGCGCGGTAGGGCGCGATCGGAATGCCGGCGAGGCCGGCCAGCCGCTTGGTGACGTCCTTGTCCATGCCGACCGCCGAGGCCATCACCCCCGAGCCGACATAGGCCGTCTCGGTCAGCTCCAGCAGGCCCTGCAAGGTCCCGTCCTCGCAGAGCGGCCCGTGCAGGACCGGAAACACCACGTCGATCTCGGCGCGCGCCGGCTCGCCGTCGAGGGCGACCACCGCGGCGCGTCCGCCTGTCCCTTGCGCCAGCCGCACCTCGGGGCTCTCCGGCGGGATCGCCAGGCTCTCGTCGCTGGTCTGGGTGATGCGGCGCAGATCGTGGCGCTGCCAGCGGCCGGCCTTGTCGATGCTGACCGGGATCACCTCGAAGCGGTCGCGGTCGAGGTGGCGGATCACCGAGGCGGCGGAGCGCAGCGAGACCTCGTGCTCGCCGGATCTGCCGCCGTACAGGACGGCGACGCGGGTCTTCTCGGTCATGCGCGAACCCTCGATCACCTGGAATCCAACAAACCTCACGCCGCGCGGGCCCCGCGCGGCGGCCCTGATTATCGCCGGATGAAGATTTCAGAAACCCTACGGGGCGGCCGCGCCCTCCCGGTGGCCGCCGAGTTCGTCGCGCATCAGCCCGAGAAAGTTCTCCGTCACGGCGCCGGCCGGGACGCGATGGAGGGCGCAGACATCGGCGACCGGGGCCGGACCGGCCAGCGGACGGTAGGCGATGTCCGGCCGCTTCAGGGCCCCGATCGAGGCCGGCACCAGGGCGACGCCGAGGCCCGCCGCCACGAGGTTCACCAGCGAGGCCGATTCGACCACCTGCTGCAGGATCCGCGGCGCGAAGCCGGCCGCGAGGCAGGCCTCGCGCAGGGAGGTGGCGAAGCGCGAATCGCGCAGGCGCAGCGAGACGAAGGGCTCGTCGGCGAGATCGCGCAAGGCGAGCGCGGCGCGCGCTGCCAGCGGGTGGCCCGCCGGCAGGGCGACGCCGACCGCCTCGGGCCAGGCCCGCACCGCCCGCAGGGTCGGATCGTCCGGGGGTGCGCGCAGGAAGCAGAGGTCGGTGCGGCGGGCGTGCAAAGCCGCCGGCTGCTCGCCCGGCGGCATCTCGTGCAGACGCACCAGGACGTCGGGATAGCGCGCGCCGAAGCACCGGATCAGCCGCCCGAGGGGACCGGCCAGGATCGAGCCGGTGAGCCCGATATCGAGGGTGCCGGTGCGCCCGGCGCCGACGGCCCGGGCCTCGTCGCAGGCCTCCTCGACCTCCGCCAGGATGCGCCGCGCCCGGGCGAGGAAGGCGGTGCCGGCGGGGGTGAGCGCCACGCTGCGGCTGGTGCGCCAGAGGAGGGCGGTGCCCAGCTCCGCCTCGAGGTCGCGGATCTGCTGGCTCAGCGGCGGCTGCGAGACGCCCAGGCGCTCCGCCGCCGCGGTGAAGCTCAGGGAGTCCGCCACCGCCGCGAAGTAGCGAAGGTGCCGCAATTCCACGATCGATCGGCCGGATCCAGACGAAAAACGACTGGACCATACGCAACGGAATATTGGACGTCCAGGGCAGCCGGCCCCAGTGGTGAGGTTCACGGTCCGGGCACGAGAAGAGGGCGCCGGCCCCCGCGCGGGACCGTCTCCCTTCAGGGTCAGGAAACTCCGATGCCCCGCTTCCTCCGCTCGCTGTTCGGCCAGGTGGTGATCGCGCTGATCCTCGGCGTGGTGGTGGGCATCGTCTGGCCGGGCTTCGCGGTGGCGCTCAAACCCCTGGGCGACGGCTTCATCAAGCTCATCAAGATGGCGATCGCGCCCCTCGTCTTCGGCGTCGTGGTGCACGGCATCGTCGGGGCCGGCGACCTGCGCAAGGTCGGCCGCGTCGGGCTCAAGGCGCTCATCTACTTCGAGGCGGTGACGACGGCAGCCCTCGTGCTCGGCCTCGTCCTCGCCTACGTGGTCCGCCCCGGCGAGGGAATGGGGATCGACCCCGCCACCCTCGATGCCAAGGCGATCGCCGGCTACACCGCCAATGTGGGCCAGGTCACCAACACCACCGAGTTCCTGCTCAAGCTGATCCCGACCACGGTCTTCGACGCGTTCGCCCGCGGCGACATCCTGCAGGTTCTGATCATCGCGGTCCTGTTCGGCGCCGGGCTGTCGCTTCTCGGCGAGAGCGGCCGGCCGCTCGCGCTGTCGATCGAGCGGATCACCGCGGTCCTTTTCCGGGTGATCGGCCTCATCGTCCGGCTGGCGCCGCTCGGCGTGCTCGGCGCGGTGGCCTTCACGGTCGGGCGCTACGGCGCCGGCTCGCTCCTCCAGCTGGGCAAGCTGGTCGCCGTGTTCTACGTCGGCGTCGCGCTGTTCGTCGTGGTGGTGCTCGGCGGCATCCTGCGGCTCTCCGGCTTCAGCCTGTTCAAGCTCCTGGCCTACCTGCGCGAGGAGCTGCTGGTGGTGGCCGGCACCGCATCGTCCGACAGCGTGCTGCCGCAGGTGATGCGCAAGCTCGAGGGCCTCGGCATCCGCGATTCGACCGTCGGCCTCGTCATCCCGACAGGCTACTCGTTCAACCTCGATGCCTTCTCGCTCTATCTCACCCTGGCGACGGTGTTCATCGCGCAGGCGACCGGCACGGCCCTGTCCTTCCACGACCTCGCGCTGATCCTCGGCATCTCGCTCCTCACCTCGAAGGGCGCGCACGGCGTGCCGGGCTCGGCGATCGTGGTGCTCGCCGCCACGCTCTCGGCGGTGCCGGCGATCCCGGTGATCGGCCTGGTGCTGGTGCTGTCGGTCGACTGGTTCATCGGCATCGCCCGGGCGCTCGGCAACCTCGTGGGCAATTGCGTGGCGACCGTGGTGGTGGCCTCCTGGGAGGGCGACATCGACCGCGAGCGAGCCCGCCGGGTCCTCGACGGTGACATCCCGGCCGACGCGGTCCTGCCCGGCATGAACCATGGGGCGGCTGGACAGCCCTCCGCCTCGGCCATACCCCAGGGCCACTGAGACCTGCGGGACATCGATCGGACTCCGACCGCCATGCAGCACGACCGGCCGCTTGAACCCACGTCCCCCGGCCACACGTCCCTCGGTGACGCCGTGATGGCGCGCCTCGACGACCTTGCGCGATTCAGCGCCGACGCGGACGGGCTCACCCGCCTCTATCTCACCCCCGCCCATGCGGGTGCCGCCCGGCAGGTGGCGGCCTGGATGGAGGAGGCCGGGATGACGACCCGGCTCGACGCCGCCGCGACGGTGGTCGGCCGCTACGAGGCGGCGGTGCCGGGCGCCCCGACCCTGCTCCTCGGCTCGCATATCGACACCGTGCGCAATGCCGGCCGCTACGACGGCAATCTCGGGGTCGTGACGGCGATCGCCGCCGTGCAGGAGCTGCACCGGCTCGGCGAGCGGCTGCCCTTCGCGATCGAGGTCCTGGCCTTCGGCGACGAGGAGGGGGTGCGCTTCCCCGTCACCCTCACGGGCTCGCGGGGGCTCGCCGGACTCGTCTCGCCCGGCGCCCTCGCGTGCTGCGACCGCGACGGGGTGAGCCTGGCGCAGGCTTTGCGCGAGTTCGGCGGCGACCCCGACGGCGTGGCGGGCCTCGCCCGCGATCCGGCCTCCGTGCTCGGCTACCTCGAGGTCCATATCGAGCAGGGACCGGTCCTGGAGGAGGCGGACTTGGCCGTCGGCATCGTCACGGCGATCGCCGGGGCGAGCCGCCTCGTCGTCACGGTCGAGGGCCGGGCGGGCCATGCCGGCACGGTGCCGATGAGCTTGCGCCACGATTCCCTCGCGGCGGCGGCCGAGATGGTGCTGGCGATCGAGGCCGAGGCGAAGGGCACCCCCGACCTCGTCGCCACGGTGGGCCAGATCGAGGTGCCGCGGGGCGCCGTCAACGTCATCCCGGCGCTCACCCGCTTCAGCCTCGACCTGCGCAGCCCGAGCGACGCATTGCGCCACGCGGCCCTGGCGCGCCTCTCCGCCGCCTTCGCGGCCATCGCCGAGCGCCGCGGCGTCGCGGTGAGCGCTCAAGCGAGCTACGACGAGCCGGCAGCGGCCTGCGCGCCCGGGCTGATGCAGGCCCTCGCCGAGGGCATCGCGCGCCTCGGCCTTCGCCCCCTGCACCTGCCGAGCGGGGCCGGCCATGACGGTCTGGCGCTGGTCGGCCTGTGCCCGATCGGCATGATCTTCGTGCGCTGCGCCGGCGGGCTGAGCCACTCCCCGGCGGAATCCGTCACCGCGGCCGATGTCGACGTGGCGACGCGCCTGCTCGTCGACGTGCTGCGCCGCCTGCGGCCGGATTCCCTGCGGCCGGACTCCCTGGCCCGTCCCTCGCTTTAGGGACTGGGTCCACTTCTCGACACCCACCAGGAGACACTCCGTGAAGGAACTGAAGATCAAGGCCGGCCCGTTCGACCTCGTCGGCCGGCTCGAGCTCGAGAAGGCGCCCCAGACCTGCGCCGCCTTCCTCAAGGCGCTGCCGTTCGTGAGCGAGGTGATCCACGTGCGCTGGAGCGGCGAGGGCGTGTGGATGCCCCTCGGCGACCTCGATTTCGGCGTCGGCTACGAGAACCACACCAGCTACCCGGCCCCGGGCCAGATGATCCTCTATCCGGGCGGCATCAGCGAGACCGAGATCCTGCTCGCGTATGGCGGCGTGCATTTCGCCAGCAAGGTCGGTCAGCTCGCCGGCAACCACTTCCTGACCATCACCACCGGCATCGAGCACGTCTACGACCTCGGCCGCATGACGCTGCTGAAGGGCGCCCAGCCGATCCGCTTCGAGGCGATGTAGCCGCCTTAACCCCACGCTTGCTCTCACAAGATCCACTTGCGGCGGGGCGGTCGGCCCCGTACCCCTGAGGGGACGGCCCGTCCGGTCGGGCCGTCCGCGACTCCCGGAGGGGGCGCGGGGCGCGGGGCGCGTGTGAGATGAACCTGAAACGGTCCTACCGTTCTCTCGTGGGCGGCGTCTGGGCGGGCGTGCTGACGACCTGCCTCGGCCTCGCCACGGTCACGGTCTGGACCGACACCCGCGACTACGAGCGCACGATCCGCGACGCGCAGAGCACCGCCGAGGCGGTGGTGCAGGCGCTGGGCCAGGAGGCGAACCGCCTCGTCTCCTCCGTCGACATGCTGCTCAGCGCCGCCGCGGCCCGGGTCGACGCGCACACCTTCGGGGCGAGCCAGAACTACACCCGCCAGCTCCTCTCCGGCCTGATGGCCCACATCCCGGCGGTGATGGCCGTGCGGGTGCTCGACGGCAGCACCGACGGCGTGCTGTTCGCGCAGGGCGGGGCGGGGGCCGAGGGCCGCGCCACCGACGCCGACCTCGTCCGCGCCGCCCTGTCGGTCGGCCAGTCCGAGCTCGCGGTCGGCTCGCCGACCCGGGTCGGGCCGGCCGATTCCTGGTTCGTCAGCGTCGCCCGGCTGGTGGTGCCGCGCCCGGGCGAGACGCCGCTCGTGGCCGTGGCCGACCTGTCGCTCTCCGAGCTGCAGCGGCTCTACGGCCGGCTCGATCTCGGGCCCAACGGCGCCATCGGGCTCCTGCGCAGCGACGGCGTGATCCTGGTGCGCCACCCCTACGTGCCCGACAAGGTCGGCCGCAGCGTCGCCGGCGGCACCCTGATGCGGGCCGCCGCCAGCGCCGCCGGCGGCACCTTCGGGGGCAATGCCTCGCCGATCGACGGCGTGCCGCGCTACGGCAGCTTCCAGCGCGTCGCCGGCGCGCCGCTCCTCGTCACCACCGGCGTCGCGAAGGACGAGACCCTGGCGGCCTGGCGCGAGGGCGTGCAGCAGGATGCCGCGGTGGTGCTCGGGATCAGCACCGTGCTGGTCGGCCTCGGCTTCGGGCTGACCCGGGCCCTGATGCGCCACCGCGACCTCGAGGCGGAGGCGCGGCGCGCCGCCGGCATGCTCTCGGCCGGCGAGGCGCGCTACCGGCTGCTCGCCGAGAACACCAGCGAGCTGATCGTGCTCGCCCACGACGACGGCCGGCGCAGCTACGTCTCGCCGGCGGTCCGCCGCCTCCTCGGCTACACGCCGGAGGAGGCGGTGGCGATGCGCCTGCGCGACTGCGTCCACCGCGAGGACCTCGCCCTCCTGGTGACCCAGGCCCGCCGCCTCGCCGGCGGCGAGACGCAGGTGAGCGTCGTCTGCCGCGCCCGCCACCGCACCGGGTCCTGGGTCTGGGTCGAGGGGGCGTTCCGGCGCATCCCGGGCGCGGCGCCCGGCGAGCCCGCCATCATCGCGACCTTCCGGGATGTCGGCGAGCGCCAGCGCCACGCTCGCGCCCTGGAAGAGGCGCGGATCGCCGCCGAGCGGGCGAGCCAGGCCAAGACCGACTTCCTGGCCTCGATGAGCCACGAGATCCGCACGCCGCTGAACGGCGTCATCGGCTACGCCGACCTGCTGCTGGCCGACCGCACCCTGCCGGGCCGGCACCGGCGCTACCTCGACCGGATCGCCTCGGCGGGCGGGGCGCTGCTCACCGTCGTCGACGACATCCTCGACTTCTCGCGCATCGAGGCCGGCGGCATCGCGCTCGCCGAGGTGCCGTTCGCGCCGGCCGCCCTCGTCGACAACGCCGCCTCGATCGTGCGCGGCCTGTCCGAGCCCAAGGGCCTCGCCCTCGACGTCGCCCTCGGCGACACGGTCCCGGACTGGGTCCGGGGCGATCCCGACCGCCTGCGCCAGATCCTGCTCAACCTGCTCAACAACGCCGTCAAGTTCACCCCCGCCGGCCGGGTCGCGCTGCGGGTCGAGGCCGAGGGCGGCGCCTTGCGCTTCTCCGTCGCCGACACCGGCATCGGCATCGCCCCCGAGCAGCACGGCCGCCTGTTCCAGCGCTTCAGCCAGGTCGACGGCTCGATCCGCCGGCAATACGGCGGCAGCGGCTTGGGGTTGGCCATCTGCAAGGGCTTGGTCGAGCTGATGGGCGGCACGATCGGCCTCGAGAGCCGGCCGGGCGCCGGCTCGACCTTCTGGTTCCGGGTGACGCTGCCAGCCTGCCCGGCGCCGGCGGCGGAGGCCGCGGAGGGCCGGCCGGAGCCGGTGCGCCCGGCCCGCCTGCTGCTGGTCGAGGACGTGCCGATCAACCAGGACCTCGCCCGGGCGGTGCTCGAATCCGAGGGTCACAGCGTCGACGTCGCGGGCGACGGCGCGGCGGCGATCGAGGCGGTGCGGGCGAAACCCTACGACCTCGTGCTGATGGACGTGCAGATGCCCGGGATGGACGGGATCACCGCCACCCGCACCATCCGGAGCCTGCCCGGCCCCACCGGCACCGTGCCGATCGTCGCGATGACCGCCAACGTGCTGCCGGCCCAGCTCGAGACCTTCCGGGCCGCCGGGATGGACGGCCATGTCGGCAAGCCGTTCAAGCGCGCCGAACTCGCCGCCGCCATCGCCCGCCACCGCGCCGATGGCGGCTCCGCGCCGCTTCCGGCGCTGATCGACTTCGAGGCCTTCGCGGCGGCCCGCAGCCTGATGGGGCCGGAGCGGATCGACGGCCTGCTCGGGATGCTGGCGGCGGAGCTGGAGCAGCGCTTCCGCGCCCGCAGCGGCGACCGCGCCGGCCTCGCCCGCGACGCCCACGCGATGATCGCCGCCGCGGGGCTCCTCGGCTTCACCGGCCTGTCCGACCTCTGCCGCGAGATCGAGGGCGCCTGCCTCGCCGGGGCCGACCTGCCGGAACTCCAGCGCCGGATCGAGGCCGCGCGGGCGGCGGCGTTGGAGCAGATCGAGACGTTGCGGGCGGCGTAGCGGCCGCATCCCGGGCCGCTGCCTGGACCTCGCGAAAGATCGTCGGCCCCCTGCGTATCCCGGTTCCGCCGCACGACCCTGGATCCCGGCCGGAGAGGGGTGCGACGCGTTGCCGGTTCACCGACCGCGACGGATCATGCCGATGGCCCGAGATGCCGGCGCGCCGATTCGATCCCGGGCAAGCCCGAGATCGATAGGGCCTTTGATCCATCTCGAACTTTCGACTTCAAGCCAAAGGCTCGGCGAGGATTCGAGGGCGGAACCAAAGGTCGTTTCCGACGATCGCTGATATCAGTCGCACCGCTTGCCGTACACCATTGATTCGAACTGTGGTTGATTTTCCGGCGTAAGTTTATGATTGACCATGAAATCGTGTATGAACTTCCGTGTCGAGTCTGTTGCGACAACAAAATAATGCTTATCTTTACATCCGGCGACGAATTCGGCTTCCAGGCCGCGTTCGACGATTTCTTTGACGATCGCTATGACATCCGGCAGGTATCTGATGCTGCAATCCTCGATGCGAGCAAATTCGTTATTGGGGGTTCTCGGTGCTGCGGGCTTTTTGGGTTTGGTCATCTCAGTCTGTCTCCGATTCTCTGCAGGCTCAGGTCGACGGATGACTGCTTCGACAAGGCGAGCCGCTGCTCGGCAGCGAGCAACGTCTCGGCAATCGTCGGAGGAGTCGGTTTGGATCCCGGCTTCGGGAGGGCCAGAACAAGCGTTACTTTGTGGATGTCTTCCCGATTGACATCGAACTTTCCGGCCAGCGCCGATATCTCGAATATTCTGCCGATCGGGGTATATGTGAATCCCGGATTGATCGTCGCGCCCTTCTTGGTCGTAAACAATAATTCGTCGGATAGGGTTGGTGTTTCGATCCCGGCCTTGATTGATAGATTGCCGGATTCATTCAAATCTAGGAAGGTTTTTATCGTCTCCTCGATGCGTGTCGATCCAGCGATTGGATAATCGAAATTCTGCGGAGGCGGTGCTTGGGGGCAATCTTGCTCGAGGTCTATGATGACCTTTTCGAAGGAATCTCGGATCGTGAAAGTACGCAAATTCTGGCGCTCATTGTCCGTCGAAAGCGATATTCCGATCGTATCGGAGCCGCGCGTGAACGGCCGGGTGAGCGTCGGGCCACCGCTCATGATGTTCTTCTCTGCCATCGTGAGAGAAAAATCATAGAGTATTGTCGATCCGGAATAGCGATCTATGGCGTCGAGCAAAAATCTGCTCTTGAGATGTTTACGGATGTCTGCCCATTTTATACGGCCATTTCCAATGCCTTGAAAAATATCTCTCGCGCGTTCTTCGCCCTCGTAGCGGATGATGCCCCTCGTCAGCCGTATCAAAACCGCAGATCGAACTTCGCAGCGGAATTTCTGCACGATCTCATAAGTGTCTGAGCCGGTCACGTCCTGGGGCAACGGATGTATGCTACAGCCGCCTGCTGCGAGCCCCATCGTCAATGCAGAGATCACCAGTGAACGGAGGCGCATGGACTGTCGCTCTCAATCTATGCATCAAATATTCACCAATCTGCCCTTGGAGTCTGTGACAAACATGCAACGCTTGCGCGGTCGACGCAGGAGCCGCCAGAAAATGCGCGACGAGATCAGTCCGCCAAGAATATTGGCCGGGCGCTTCGAATCGATTCAATTGGTCGCCTATATAAATTTTTTATCACTTTTGCAATATATAGTAGATCATAATATAATAAGAAAAGTTTTTTATCAAATATACATATATAATAACCGGAATGTATTGCCAATCGCGTGAGACGCGATCAAATCTGCTCGATCTGAGATGCCCCGCACGACACCGCGGCTCTCCACGCAGACCTGTATCGGCCTTCGGCTGCGGACCTGAGGGGAGAAATCAACAGAATAACTAATTTATCCGATGGCAAATCCAACTATTTAATCGCACAAAAATCAATAAAAAATATAAAAATATCGATACATATCGCGTATTTTTGAGAAAATTCCCGCCATTTTGGTGCGCTGAATGGATGTTGATTGCACCGCTAAACTGAGCGCAGGCCGGATACCGGAGCCCGCGTCAGGACGAATGGGACGCGTCGGAGCTACGGCCGGGGGGGGGGGGGGGGGGGGGGGGGGGGGGGGGCGGCCCCCCCCAGCCCCCCGCCCCCCCCCCCCCCCAACACCCCCGCCAACCACCGCAGGGAGGGCAAACCAAACAGGCGCGGGCGCCCCC
>NZ_JBEXZS010000100.1:0-36022 GCF_040593685.1 Methylobacterium sp. EM32
CCCCCGCCCCGGAGCCCGCGCCCGAGCCGCAGCCCCCGGCGGACGACCCGCCGCCACCGCCGGCCCGCCGCGCCTTCCGGGATACGCTGCGCCGGGCAGTGTAGCGGATGACGAACCGGGAGCGAGGCCCGCTCCTTCCGCCTGGAGCACGGCCTGACCGCGGCGATCAGGCCGTGCTTCAGGCCATTGATTTTGCCGCATTTTCTGCGACGAACCGGTATCCACTTCGTCGGAAAATGCTCTAGCATCGGGGCTCCTCGCAGCAGAAAGGCCCCCGATGTCGGACCTCATCGCCCGCCGGATCGCGCAAGGAGCGGGCCGCGAACCCGCCGATCTGGTGATCCGCGGCGCCCGCCTCCTCGACCTCGTCACGGCTGAGCTGGTGGAGACCGACATCGCGGTCTGCGGCGACACGGTGGTGGGCACCTACGGCCGCTACGAGGGCGCCCGGGTGATCGAGGCCGAGGAGCGCATCGCCGTCCCGGGCTTCATCGACACCCATCTCCACGTCGAATCCTCGCTCATCACCCCGCACGAATTCGACCGCTGCGTGCTGCCGCACGGGGTCACCACGGCGATCTGGGACCCGCACGAGCTCGCCAACGTGCTCGGCACCGCCGCCTTCGACTACGCGCTCGCGGCTTCGGCTGAGACGGTGATGGACATCCGGGTCCAGCTCTCCTCCTGCGTGCCGGCGACCGACCTCGAGAGCGCTGGCGCCCGGATCGAGGCCGCGGACCTGGTGCGCTACCGCGACCACCCCCGCTCGCTGGGGCTCGCCGAGTTCATGAACTTCCCCGGCGTGGTCGCGGCCGATCCCGGATGCCTCGCCAAGCTCGCGGCCTTCGAGGGCCGCCACGTCGACGGACACGCGCCGCTTCTGTCGGGGCGCGCCCTCAACGCCTACGCAGCCGCAGGCATCCGCACCGACCACGAGGCGACGGGCGCCGAGGAAGCGCTGGAGAAGATCCGCAAGGGCATGACCGTGCTGATCCGTGAGGGCTCGGTCTCGAAGGACCTCCACGCACTGGCTCCGCTCCTCACCGAGCGCACGGCGCCGTTCCTCGCCTTCTGCACCGACGACCGCAACCCCCTCGACATCGCCGAGGAGGGCCACCTCGATTACCTGATCCGCACGGCGATCCGCCTCGGCGTGCCGCCGCTCGCCGCCTACCGCGCCGCCTCGCTCAGCGCGGCGTCCGCCTTCGGGCTCACCGACCGCGGGATGATCGCGCCGGGCAGGCGGGCCGACATCGTGCTCCTCGACGACCTCGAATCCTGCGCCGTCGCATCGGTCTTCTCCGCCGGCCGCCTCGTCGAGGAGGCCCTGTTCGCCGCCCGGTCGGTGACCCCGCCGCCGGGCCGGGGCAGCGTGCGGGCCGAGCCGGTCTCGGCCGCCGACCTCGCCGTGCCGGTGCCGGCGGGCGAGACCTCGGTGATCGGCGTGGTGCCGGGCCGGATCATCACCGAGCACCGGCGCCTGACGCTGTCGGCGGTGCCGGATCTGGGCCAGGACGTGGCGATGGTGGCCGTCGTCGCCCGCCACGGCACCCGCAGCATCGGCCGCGGCCTCGTCCAGGGCTTCGGGCTCAAGCGCGGCGCCATCGCCTCCTCGGTCGGGCATGACAGCCACAACCTCTGCGTCGTCGGCGCCGATCCCGAAGCCATGGCGCGGGCGGTCGGCCGGCTGATCGAGTTGCAGGGCGGGTTCGTGGTCGCAGATGAGACCGGCATCCTGGCCGAGCTGGCGCTGCCGATCGCCGGCCTGATGAGCGACCTGCCCTTCGAGGCGGTCCGCGACGCCCTGCCGGCCCTGCGCGAGGCCGCACGCGGCCTCGGTTGCACCCTGCCCGAGCCGTTCCTGCAGGTCGCCTTCCTGCCGCTGCCGGTGATCCCGCATCTCAAGATCACCGATCGCGGCCTCGTCGACGTCGACCGGATGGTGATCCTGTGATCCGCACGCCTCCGCGATGAGGTTGTGTAAACGATTTCAGGCCGGGCGTTGCGTTCGAGGCGAACCGCCTTTAAGCCCGGTGCGACCTCCTGCTGCGATGCAGCGAGGACGAGGCGGGCAGGAGTGGCAGAGATGATCCGCGCGAGCCATCCGGGCGAGGTCGCGATCCTGAGCGGGATCGCCGACATCGCGTCGAGCTTCGACCTGATCCTGTGCGACGTCTGGGGCGTGCTGCATGACGGCGTCCACGCCCACCGGGGCGCGAGCGACGCGCTGACGCGCTTTCGCGCCCTGCCGGGCGCGCGGCCGCGCCGGGTGGTGCTGGTCTCGAACGCGCCGCGGCCGGGCAGCGCCGTGCTGGCGCAGCTCGACTCCTTCGGCGTGCCGCGCACCGCCTACGACACCATCGTCACCTCGGGCGACCTCACCCGCCGGCTGCTCGCCGAGCGGGCGGACGCCCCGATGCACCATCTCGGCCCCGACCGCGACCTGCCGATCTTCGAGGGCCTCGACCTCGCCCGCGGCGGACCAAACGAGGCCGCCCACGTGGTCGTCACCGGCCTCCTCGACGACGAGGTCGAGACGGCGGCGGATTACCGCGCCGTGCTGGAGCCCTGGGCCGCCCGCGGCGTGACCCTGATCTGCGCCAATCCCGACCTCGTGGTCGAGCGGGGCGAGCGGCTGATCCCCTGCGCCGGCGCGATCGCGGCGCTCTACGAGGAGATGGGCGGCGCGGTGGTCTATGCCGGCAAGCCGCACGTCCCGGTCTACGAGGCGGCGCTCGCGACGGCGGCGGCGCTCGACGACGGCGCTCCCCTCCCCCGCGACCGGGTGCTCGCCATCGGCGACGCGATCCGCACCGACGTGGCCGGCGCGCGGGCCTTCGGCATCGCGTCCCTACTGGTGGCGCGCGGCATCCACGCCGAGGAGCTGGGCGTCGCGGCGGGCGCCCCGCTCGGCGACATCGCCCAGTGGCTCGAGGCCCAGCCCGTGCATCCGGACGGCGTGATCGACCTGCTGCGCTGGTAGCGACGACGAGAGGCCGGGACGCGGCAAGCCGCATCCCGGTCCCGTGAACCGGATCCACTCATACGAAATCCGACTCATTGCTTCGCAATGCGGATTTCGGCTTCGCTCAGGCGCCGCGCCGGCTTGTGATACGCAATCCGGAAGTGATCTTCCGGATTTGATATCAGGAGAACAGGGCGTCGATCGCGTCCTGCGGGGTCGCCGGCCCCTTGAGCTGCGGGCCGTTGAGCAGCAGCGTCTCGGCGCGGGCCTTGCGGCGGGCTTCCTCCGGGTCGTGGTCGGCCTCGCCGTCGCGCACGTTCACCACGGTGGAGAACTGCGACAGGCGCTTCTCGAGCTGCCCCAAGGCATCCACCACCTTGGAGATGCGCTGGCCAGTAATGTCCTGGAAGGTGCAGGCCTCGAAGATGTCGCCGATATGCGCTTCGACTTGGTTGCGGTACTCGTCGAGGGTCTTGGCCTTGATGGCCAGCATCGCCTCGGCCGATTCCATGATCCGGTTGGTGGCGCTGGCGGTGGCGGCGACGACGCTGCCGAGCTCGTCATGCGCCATCGGGATGCGGTCGCGGGTCAGCTCCTGGGCCCGCAACGCCGCGATGCCCCGCTTGAGCTTGGTGATGTAGTCGGCGATCTCGCGCAGCTCGTTCACCGCGGCGGCCTGGGCCGCCGGATCGGGCTTGGTCGCGCGGGCCACGGGCGCCTCCTGGCCGCCCAGCAGCCGGTTGAGGGCGGAGCGCGGTCCCGCCGTCATCTGCCTGAGCACGTGGTCGCTCCCCGCGAATGGGTTGTTCTCGGATCGGATGTCCGCGGATCGTCGATCCTGGGACCGGGCATCTCGGGCGCGGGTCTTATGCGGCAGGGATCACGGCGCTCGGTGCGGCCGGGCGGTCCGGCGCGGGGGGAGCGGCCGGCCTCTCGGCTCTGGCCACCCGATCCCGCGTCCGGGAGACGCCGCCCGTCACGGCGCCGGCGCGATCACGCGCCGCAGACCGCCTCGATCTTGGTCTTCAGCGTCTGGGCGTTGAACGGCTTCACGATGTAGTTGTTCACACCGGCCTTCTTCGCCGCGATGACGTTCTCGGTCTTCGACTCGGCGGTGACCATGATGAACGGCGTGGTGCGCAGGGCGTCGTCGGCCCGGACGTGGCGCAGCAGCTCGTACCCGGTCATCGGCTCCATGTTCCAGTCGGAGATGACGAGGCCGTACTTCTTGGTCTTCAGCTTCGCCAGGGCGCCGGTGCCGTCCGAGGCGTCGTCGACATCCTCGAAGCCGAGCTGCTTCAGCAGGTTACGGATGATGCGGACCATCGTCTGGTAATCGTCCACGACGAGGATCGGCATGCCGAGGTCAAGGGCCATGGCTTACGGCTCCGGTGGCGGGCGCGACGCATCCCCGTGCGCGACGAACCCCGCTTGGATCATCAGGGGAAGCGCCGGACGGCGCTTCTGGTCTGAGCTTGTACTTCCACCCCCCTTGAGAAGGGGTTAATCCGGCCGGGCAGAGCCGCCGCCGCCGCCCTGGCCGGCCGCTTGCGGCTTGACCCAACGAGCGGATTTCGACAGGGTCCGGCCGCCTTCGAGACAGCCCCCGCTTCCGTCAAGCCAAGGACCGTTGATGCCGCGCGACGAGACTGCCCCGCGCCCCGTCGCGTCGCCCTTCCCCGTCCACCGCGACGGCGAGCCGGTGCCGGCAGGGCTGAAGGGCGCGGTTGCGGCGCTCGGCAACTTCGACGGCATCCACCAGGGCCACCGCGCCCTGATCGCGGCGGTGCGGGAGATGGCGGTGGAGCTCGGCCGGCCGAGCGCCGTCCTCACCTTCGAGCCGCATCCCCGCGCCTTCTTCTCGCCCGACGCGGCGATGTTCCGCCTCACCGGCGAGGGCGAGAAGCTCGCGGTGCTGCGGCGGCTCGGCATCGACGGCGCCTTCGTCCGCCGCTTCGACGCCGGACTCGCCGGCACGAGCGCGGCGGATTTCGTTGCCGGGACCCTCAAGGGCGAGCTCGGTCTGTCGGGCGTGGTGATCGGGCACGACTTCCATTTCGGCCGCGGCCGCGAGGGCACGCCGGCGATGCTGGAGGCGCTCTGCGCCGAGAACGGCCTCGCCTGCCGGATCGTGCCGGCGGTGGCCGCCGGCGGCGGCGAGGCACCGGTCTCGTCGAGCGCGATCCGCGCGGCGCTCGAGGCCGGCGACGTCGCGACGGCCAACCATCTCCTCGGCTACCGCTGGTTCGTCGAGGGCGAGGTGCGCCACGGCGACAAGCGCGGGCGCACCCTCGGTTTCCCGACGGCCAACGTCGCGCTCGACGCCTGCGCCCTCGCCCACGGCATCTACGCGGTGCGCGCCCGTCTTGGTGATGGGAGCTTGGGCGACGGCGGCGTGCGCGACGGCGTGGCGAGCTACGGCCGCCGCCCGACCTTCGACGACGGCGCGCCGCTCCTCGAAACCTATCTGTTCGACTTTTCCGGCGATCTCTACGGCCAGCGCATCGCGGTCGAGTTCGCCGGCTTCATCCGCGGCGAGGCGCGCTTCGACAGCGCCGAGGCCCTGGTCGCCCGCATGCACGAGGACGCGGCCGAGGCGAAGCGGATGCTGGAAGCGGACCGCACGCCCTCGATGCTGGGGTGACCTCGGCTCGGATGATCCGCCTGAGGTGAGATGCCGGTTATCCGGGCGCTATTCCGGGATGAATTCGCGGATCGGCGCGTCAGTGTCGGCGTCGCGCCCCCGCTGGCGCTTGGCGCGGCGCATCGTGCCGGGATCCTCGTCGGGGATCAGCAGCGGATCGGTCGGCGTCACAGAACCGGTGGCGTCGACATCCGCCGGGATCGGCCGCTGCGGCGCATGCCGCTCCAGAGCGAAGGCCGGGACGGTCGACAGGGCGGCGAGCGCGAGGACGGAGAGCAGGATCTTCATGACGAAGCTCCGAAACGACTGAGCCTGTCCGTCAACCGTGCGAAGCCGGGCCCCGTTCCGTCGGATGATCATGGCTCTGCTGACCAATCTCGGCGTCGCGATCGTCCTGTTCGCCTCGACCAACCTCGACCACGTCGTCGTGCCGATCGGCTTCTTCGCCTTCATGACCGCGCTGTCGCTCGCCCTCGCCTGCAGCCTCGTGCGGCATCCGGCCTTGAGTGCCCCGATCCGCCGGTTCGGCCGGGTCGCGACGCCGTTCGTGCTAATCGGGATTGGCGTGATGGTGCTGGTCGAGGTGGGGACTGTGTCGTGGATCACCGGAGCGGCGTCACGGGGATGAGGTGCGTGGCGTTCGGCTCGGCAGCCTCCTGAAAGCCGAGGCGCCTGTAGAACGCAGCCGCTTCCGCCGACGCCGCGCGCAGGCGCACGACCCGGAAGTGACCCTCGGCCTCCCGGAGCAGGGCTCGCACCAGCACGGCACCGATGCCGCGGCGTCGGTGCGACGCGAGCACGTAGACGTGCCGCAGCCGGCCGATTCCGTCGTCCGCGACGTAAGGATCGCGGTTCAGGCCGCCGACCCCGACGAGATGACCGCCGTGCCAGGCTCCAAGCAGCCTCTCCCCGGGTCTGTCGAAGCGGTTGGCGCCGGCCGCATGGTCCTCGAACAGGCGGCGCACGAAATCGACTCGCCGCATCTCGGCCTCCGCGCGAAGCGGTTCGGCGAGGGGGCCGAGCGTGACGAGGGGGGCAATCTTGAGATCGGCCGAAGCGGCGCACTCGGTGGTGAAATGCGGCATCAGAACTCGATCTCCCGCATTCCACCATCGCGCGGGGGCAGATCGTCCGCATCCAGCGGCGCGGACATGAGCAACCGACCGAACGACAGAGTCTGTGCCAAGCGCTGCCATTCCTCGTCGCCCGGCAGGACGGACTCGCGGCGGCCGTCCCGGGTGGTCGCCGAGGGCTCGCCCCGGCGGGCATGATCGATAAGGGCTGAGAGTGTTGCGATCGCCTCTCGTAACCGACTTTCGTGCATCATGCGCTCGCGATCCTCATGGCGATCGTGATGATCGTACGCACGGAAGTAAAGGTCTGGATCGGAGCGCGAGGGCTCACATCGGACGGCGCGGGAAACGCTCGGGCACCGATCGGTACCGGACCGTCATGTCCGTCGATTCGACTGGGTGGAAACGCCGTTCGTGCCGTTGGGATCGGCGTGATAGTGTTGGCCGAGGCCGGGTGGCCGTCGCCGTTCGCAGACCGCGTGCGCCACGATGATGCCCGATATGCCTTCCGTTCTCGCTCGCAGCCCGGGAGATCAGCAGGCGTTGACACCTGTTAACGGGCGCACGATATCAGGGGCCTGTGATGGTAAGACCGCGCCACCCCAACAAGGAGGTCGAGGCGGCCGTGGCCTATGCCGAGTCGAGAGGCTGGAGATTCCGGAGCCAGGGGCATTGGGGGCGCATGTATTGCGCGCACGCGGACCGCGACGGATGCCAGTTCGGCGTGAATGGAACCCCGAGGGACGGGGATGCCCATGCCCGGCAGATCCGGCGCGCCGTCGACCGGTGCCCCCATATCGAGGAAAGGGCGGACGATGAAGACCTATGAGTTCAGCATCATCGCGTCCGGCCTCGATCCGCACGCTGACGATTTCGAGACGCGGTTCTACGATTCCGGCTGCGATGATGCGCTGGTGGCCTTCCAGAAGGGGCACATCATCCTCGACTTCGCCCGGGAAGCCGCCTCGATCGAGGAGGCGCTCTCGACGGCGGTCGAGGCCGTGGAGCGCGCCGGGGCGCGCGTGGACCGGGTCGAGCCCGATCCCCTCGTCACCCTCTCAGAGATCGCCGCGCGCGCAGGGTTGTCGCGCGCCGCGGTGACCCACTATGCCAAGGGGGAGCGCGGATCCGGCTTTCCGGCTCCGGTCGCGTGCGTCACCACCAAGTCGCCGCTCTGGGACTGGTCCCAGGTCGCCGAATGGCTCGTCGCGCGCGGCGTCCTGTCCAGTGACGTGTCGCGACAGGCGGCATCCGTCAGCAGGGTGAATGCCGCGCTGACGGCCCGGCAGGCGGCAGGCCGGGCCGAACCGCGCGACGGGGATCGGCATCCGGCCTGACCCGGCGAGGCGTCGCGCGCGCGTCCGCTCCGCGGCGCTCGGCGCCCTCCCGGCAACACCCCGCTTCCCCCGCCCGCCCGCCGCTGCTAGAAGCGCCGGATGACCGAATCGCACCCGCGCCGCGTCGCCATCCGGCGAATTACGAGCCCGGCTTCCGCCTGAGGGCCGCTCGCGGCCGCGCGGAAGGCCGGGTTGCTGCCGTTTCGCCGCTGCGATTCTTCAAAGGGCTGCGCTTTTCGCGCCCCAGACGAGCCTTGACCCCCATGACCGAGCATAAGCCCGAGCCTAAGCCCGCCGCCGGGCGCGACTATTCCGAGACCCTCTTCCTGCCGGTCACCGAGTTCCCGATGCGGGCCGGCCTGCCGCAGCGCGAGCCGGAAATCCTGGCGCGCTGGGCGAAGACCGATCTCTACGCCCGCATCCGCGAGGCCGCCGCCGGCCGGCCGAAATTCGTGCTGCACGACGGCCCGCCCTACGCCAACGGCCACATCCACATCGGCACGGCGCTCAACAAGATCCTGAAGGACATCGTCGTCCGCACGCAGGGCGCGCTCGGGCACGACGCGAACTACGTCCCGGGCTGGGACTGCCACGGCCTGCCGATCGAGTGGAAGATCGAGGAGCAGTACCGCGCCGCCGGCCGCAACAAGGACGAGGTGCCGGTGGTCGAGTTCCGGCGCGAGTGCCGGACCTTCGCCGAGCACTGGCTGTCGGTGCAGCGCGAGGAGTTCAAGCGCCTCGGCGTCACCGGCGACTGGGACCATCCCTACCTGACCATGGCCTACCCGGCCGAGGCCGCGATCGCCCGCGAGCTGATGACCTTCGCCACCACCGGCCAGCTCTATCGCGGCTCGAAGCCGGTGATGTGGTCGGTGGTCGAGAAGACCGCGCTCGCCGAGGCCGAGGTCGAGTACGAGGACCACGTCAGCGACACCATCTGGGCCGCCTTCCCGGTCGTCGCCTCGAAGACGGCCCCGGACTTGCAAGACGCCCGGATCGTCATCTGGACCACCACCCCCTGGACGATCCCGGCCAACCGGGCCGTCGCCTATTCCAAAAAAGTATCCTACGGACTGTATCGTGTCGTTGCTGCGCCTCAAGAGAACTGGTCTCAACCTGGTGTTCGTTACGTTGTTGCTGACAAACTGGCGGGCGACGTCTTCAAGGCAGCGCGGGTCGAGTCCTTCGAGCGACTGAGCGACGTCTCGGCCGACGACCTCGCCGGCCTGACGCTGGCGCATCCGCTCGCCGCCTGGAACGACGGCTACGGCCACGCCGTGCCGATGCTGGAGGGCGAGCACGTCACCGACGAGGCCGGCACCGGCTTCGTCCACACCGCACCCAGCCACGGCCGCGAGGATTTCGAGGTCTGGATGGCGAATGGCCGCGGCTTACGCGAGCGCGGAATCGAGACGGCGATCCCCTACACGGTCGACGCCGACGGCGTGCTGACCGAGGCGGCGCCCGGCCTCACCGGCAAGCGCGTCCTCGACGAGAAGGGCCAGAAGGGCGACGCCAACAAGGCGGTGATCGCCGCGCTGACGGCCGCCGGGACTCTCGTCGGCCGCGGCACGCTCAAGCACAGCTACCCGCATTCCTGGCGCTCGAAGAAGCCGGTCATCTTCCGCAACACGCCGCAATGGTTCATCGCCCTCGACAAGCCGGTCGCGACGCTTCACGACGCGACCCTGCGCGACGTGGCCCTGCGCGAGATCGCCCTCACCCAGTGGGTGCCGCCGCAGGGGCAGAACCGCATCACCGGCATGATCGCCAACCGCCCGGACTGGGTGGTGTCGCGCCAGCGCGCCTGGGGCGTGCCGATCACGGTGTTCGTGCACCGCGAGACCGGCGAGATCCTGCGCGACGACAAGGTCAATGAGCGCATCCACGCCGCCTTCGCGGCGGAGGGGGCGGATGCCTGGTTCACCGATGCCGACGGCGCCCGCTTCCTCGCGCCCGACTACGACCCGGCTGCCTACGAGAAGGTGACCGACGTCCTCGACGTCTGGTTCGATTCGGGCTCGACCCACGCTTTCACGCTCGACGATCCGGAACAGTTCCCGGGCCTCGCCGGCATCCGCCGCCGCCGCGACGGCGGTGAGGACACGGTGATGTATCTCGAGGGCTCGGACCAGCACCGCGGCTGGTTCCACTCCTCGCTGCTCGAATCCTGCGGCACCCGCGACCGCGCGCCCTACGACGTGGTGCTGACCCACGGCTTCGTCCTCGACCCCAAGGGCGAGAAGATGTCGAAGTCGAAGGGCAACACCGTCGCGCCGCAGGACGTGATCAAGAGCTCGGGCGCCGACATCCTGCGGCTGTGGGTGGCGGCCTCCGACTACACCGACGACCTGCGCATCGGCCCGGAGATCATCAAGACCTTCTCCGAGACCTACCGCAAGCTGCGCAACTCGCTGCGCTGGATGCTGGGCACGCTCGCCCATCACCGGCCGGAGGATCGCGTCGCCCCCGAGGCGATGCCGGAGCTGGAGCGCTTCATCCTGCACCGCCTCGCCGAGCTCGACGGCGAGATCCGCGACGCCTTCCGCACCTTCGACACCAAGCGGGTGGTGGCGCTGCTCAACGGCTTCATGACCGGCGACCTGTCGTCGTTCTACTTCGACGTGCGCAAGGACGCGCTCTACTGCGATCCGATCTCGTCGGAGACCCGGCGGGCCGCGCTCACCGTCGTCGACGAGGTCTTCCGGCGCGTCACGGTCTGGCTCGCCCCGGTCCTCGCCTTCACGGCGGAAGAGGCCTGGCTCGCGCGCTACCCGTCCGAGACGGCTTCGGTCCACACCGAGACCCTGCCGGAGACCCCGGCCGCGTGGCGCGACGACGCCCTGGCGAAGCGCTGGGCCAAGATCCGCCGGGTGCGCCGGGTAGTGACGGGGGCGCTCGAGATCGAGCGCGCTGCCAAGCGCATCGGCGCGAGCCTCGAGGCGGCCCCAAAAGTCTTCGTCGCGGATTCCGATCTGCTGGCGAGCCTCGACGGCATCGACTTCGCGGAGGTCTGCATCACGTCGGACATCGCGGTCGAGGACGGCGAGGGTCCGGCGGAGGCCTTCCGGCTCGACGAGGTCAAGGGCGTCGCGGTGGTCCCGGCCCTGGCAGCTGGCCGCAAATGCGCCCGCTCGTGGAAGGTGCTCGGAAGCGTCGGCAGCGACCCGGACTACCCGGACGTGACGCCCCGCGACGCGCAGGCCCTGCGCGAGTGGGACGCGCTCCACGCCAAGGCCGCCGAGTAGACCCAGAGGGATGCGTCCCCTCCTCTTCGGGCTCCTGGTCGCGCTCGTCACCCTGGTCCTCGACCAAGGGACGAAGCTCGGCCTCCTGTTCCTCGCCGACCTGCCGCTGCGCGAGCCGGTTGTGCTCGCACCCTTCGCGCAGCTGATCGTGGTGTGGAACCGCGGCGTCTCCTACGGGCTGTTCCAGCAGGATTCGGCGCTCGGGCGCTGGGTGCTGGTGGGCGTGTCGCTGGCGGCGACGGTCGCGCTCTCGGTGTGGATGGCCCGGGCCGGCAGCCGCTGGCTCGCCGGTTCGCTCGGCCTCATCGTCGGCGGGGCGGTCGGCAACGCCATCGACCGCGCCGCCTACGGCGCGGTGTTCGACTTCGTCCACCTCCATGCCGGCGCCTGGTCCTGGTACGTGTTCAACGTCGCGGATGCCGGCATCGTCTTCGGCGTGGTCGGGCTCCTCTACGACGGGCTGGTGCTGGAGCGCCGCCGGGCCCCGGCAACGGGCGGGCAGACCTGAAAACACGTGTGTGTCGCGGGCGCCACGCCGGATCCGGGCGTTGCGCCCGCTCGACGCCACGCCATACCTTCGCCCGAAACCGCCCCCACCCAAGCTCGCAAGCAGGGGAGCGGGACAGGCAAAGGGGGCCAGCATGCTCGACAAGCGCACGATATTCGCCGCGGTGACGGTCGCGGGCCTCGCGGTCTCGTCTGGCGCGCACGCCCAGGAGGGCGTCGCGATGAAGAACGCCCTGTCGTCGATCGGCCTGATCGAGCCCCAGCGGCCGACCATCACCTATCGCGAGCGTGCGCCCCTGGTGCTGCCGCCGCACATGGACAAGGCCGCCCTGCCGCCGCCGGTCGACCGCCGCGCCGTGCGCGAGGCCAACCCGCAATGGCCGACCGATCCCGAGGCCGCCGCCCGCGACCGCCGCGCCGCCGAGGACCGCAAGCCGATCACCCGCGGCTATAGCGGCCGGATGAGCGACAACAACGCCACGATCTCGGTCCAGGAGATGCGGGCCGGCCGGCGCGAGGGCGCCAACATGACGACGGAGCCGACCTACAAGCCGGGCGACAACGTCAAGGAGTCGTTCTGGCTCAACCCGATGCAGCTGCTGGCCGGCAAGAAGGCGGACGAGGATCCGAACCTCCCCGACATCGAGCCCTCCCGCGACGCGCTGACCGAGCCGCCGACCGGCTACCGCAAGGCGCCGAACGGCAAGATCGCCCGCACCGAGAAGGGCCCGAACGCGATGATCAGCGACCGCGAGCAGGCTGATCCCGGCGCCTATCTGCGCTCGCGCCAGTAACGTTTCCGAGACCGTCTTCGAGTTCCAGCCCCGGGCCGCACCAGCGACCCGGGGTTTTCGTTGGTCGAGACCCGCTCGCCGTGCAGAGCTCCAAGCTGGATTGCCCCAAGGGCCGCCCTGACCGCACGAAGGTCAAGCTTCCGATGAATGTCCGTTCACGGTTCAACTAAGCCATAACGGGGCCGATCTGCGTCGAGTGCATTTCTCCGCAGTTCTCGGGTCCCCCCTGCCACAAAATGCTCTAGAACAGGGTCTCTAACGGCCAGCGACCCCGGTGGCCGGCCCGCCGGCCGGCTCGGACGCCCCGCTGGCCCGTGACTCGCATGAGCCGCAAGCCTCTCTTAAGTGAGCCGGTTCACGATCCAACACGGGTGGCCCGTCCGGCCGCCCGGCTAAGGTAGATCAGGATGCCCCCATACAGGATGCGCCCCGCCCCCGGCCTCGTCTGCCCCGTCAGCGCCACCCTGCGCACCGACGCGGCGCCCTTCGGCCGAGCGGAGGCGGGCGGTCCCGACGTGGCGTCCTTCGTGCTCGACAACGGCCTCGACGTCGTGGTGGTGCCCGATCACCGCGCCCCGGTCGTCACCCACATGGTCTGGTACCGCAACGGCTCGGCGGATGATCCGCTCGGCCAGTCCGGCATCGCCCACTTCCTCGAGCACCTGATGTTCAAGGGCACCGAGACCCACCCGGTCGGCGCCTTCTCGAAGGCGGTGTCGAGCTTGGGCGGCCAGGAGAACGCCTTCACGTCGTTCGACTACACCGCCTACTTCCAGCGCGTCGCCCGCGAGAACCTTAAGACCATGATGAGCTTCGAGGCGGACCGGATGACCGGCCTGATCCTCGACGACGCCGTGGTGGCGCCCGAGCGCGACGTGGTGCTGGAGGAGCGCCGGATGCGGGTCGAGACCGATCCGGCGGCCCAGCTCTCCGAGGCGATGGCGGCCTCGCTGTTCGTGCACCACCCCTACGGCATCCCGATCATCGGCTGGATGCACGAGATCGAGGAGCTGAACCGCACCCACGCCCTCGACTATTACCGCCGCTTCTACACCCCGGAGAACGCCATCCTGGTGGTCGCCGGCGACGTCACCGCCGACGAGGTCCGGCGGCTGGCCGACGACACCTACGGCGTGGTGGCGCCGCGGGGCGCCCGGCCGCAGCGGGTGCGGCCGCGGGAGCCGGAGCCGCGGGCGGCGCGCCGCCTCAGCGTCGCCGACCCGAAGGTTGAGCAGCCGACCCTGCAGCGGCTCTACCTCACCCCCTCCTGCATCACCGCCCGCGACGGCGAGAGCCACGCCCTGGAGCTGCTGGCCGAGGTGCTGGGCGGCGGGCCGACCTCCTACCTCTACCGCAGCCTGGTGCTGGACCAGGGCGTCGCGGTGAATGCCGGCGCCTGGTACATGGGCTCGGCGATCGACGACACCCGCTTCTCGGTCTACGCCGTGCCGGCGGAGGGCGTGAGCCTGGAGAAGCTGGAGGAGGCTCTCGACCGGGCGCTCGCCCGCGCCCCCTCCGAGGCGCTGTCGGCCACCGCGATCGAGCGGGCGAAGACCCGCCTCGTCGCCGAGACGGTGTACTCCTCCGACAGCCAGTCGTCGCTCGCCCGCATCTTCGGCTCGGCGCTCGCCATCGGCGAGAGCATCGAGGAGGTCCGGCGCTGGCCGGCCGAGATCGAGGCGGTGCAGGCCGCCCAGCTGGCGGCCGTCGCCGAGCGCTACCTGGTGCCGGCCCGCTCGGTCACCGGCTACCTGACCAAGGGTCAAGCGGCGGGTCAAGCGGCCGCGGCGGCCGCCTGAGCCCGACTTTCCGGATACCGCCCGGCGCCGTCCCGCGCCGCCGGGCGGAGTTCTCTCTTCCAAGATACACTCTTCCAAGACACAACAAGAGGTCCTCATGACCCCGGCCGACGCCGTCTCCCGCACTGCCGCCGCCTCGTCCTCCTCCCCGACCCAGGCGCGCCCCGTCCTCTCGGCCCGCGGCATCGAGGCCTGGCACGTCGCGTCGCCGATCGTCCCGCTGATCGCGCTCGCCTTCACCTTCGAGGGCGGCGCCGCGCAGGATCCCGAGGGCAAGGCCGGCACCGCCCAGATGCTCGCCCGCCTCCTCGACGAGGGCGCCGGCCCGCATGATTCCGACGCCTTCCAGGAGCGCCTCGCCGCCCGCGCCATCGAGCTGAGCTTCCATGCCGGGCCGGACGCGATCGGCGGCTCGCTCAAGATGCTGGTCAAGCACGCCGACGAGGCGATCGAGCTCCTGGCGCTCGCGCTGGCCCAGCCGCGCTTCGACCAGCCGGCGATCGAGCGGGTGCGGGCGCAGATGCTGGCCGGCCTGCGCTACCAGCAGAACGATCCCGGCGTGATGGCCTCGCGCCGCTTCTTCGCCGAGGCCTATCCGGGCCATCCCTACGGCCGGCCCTCCTCGGGCACGATCGAGACCGTGTCGTCGATCACCCGCGACGACCTCGTGGCGATGCACCGCCGGCTGCTCGCCCGCAGCCGGGTCAAGGTCGCGGCGGTCGGCGCCATCGACGAGGAGACGCTGGTGCGCGCCCTCGACGCCGCCTTCGGTGCCCTGCCGGAGGGCGGGGAGCTGGCGGCCGTGCCGGCGACCGCGATCACGGGCCTCGGGCGGCGCATCGTCGTCGATCTCGACGTGCCGCAATCAGTCCTGCGCTTCGGCACCGACGGCGTGCCGTGGCGCGACCCCGACTTCATCCCGGCCTACGTGCTCAACCACATCCTGGGCGGCGGCGCCTTCACCTCGCGGCTCTTTCAGGAGGTGCGCGAGAAGCGCGGCCTCGCCTACTCGGTCGGCACCTCGCTGGTGAGCCACCGCGCCGCCTCGATGACCTGGGGCTACACCGCCACCAAGAACGAGCGCGTCGCCGAGTGCCTGACGGTGATCGCCGACGAGATCGCGCGGCTCACCAGCGACGGCCCCTCCGACGACGAGTTGCAGAAGGCCAAGGACTACCTCACCGGCTCCTACGCGCTCGGCTTCGACACCTCGACCAAGATCGCCCACCAGCTGGTGCAGATCGCCTTCGAGGGGCTGGGCATCGACTACATCTCCCGCCGCAACGGGCTGATCGGCGCGGTGACGCAGGCCGACATCCGTCGCGCCGCGGCCCGCACCCTTGGGGACGGCAAGCTGCTGGTGGTGGCGGCCGGGCGGCCGACGGCGATGGAATAAGGGAAAGGGGGGCGGCCTTGCCGCCCCCATCATGCCTCTTCTCCCGGGCTCGCATGGGCCTCGCGACTACGGGGTTCGTGCCGCGAGAGACGCATCGCCGATGAGACAGGTGCGGCAAATCGGATGGATCGGACGCCCATAGAGGCAAACCATCGATCGTAAGCCACTCCCCTTTCCCGGATGACTGCGGCGTCAGCAGAAGGAGATCCGGGATCCAGAATGAAAAGCCGCGAAGCGTCTGCTTGACTGCAAGGGTGCAGCATACAGAGCCGCTTCGCGACACTTCTTGTGCTGGATCCCGGATCTCCTTCCGCTATCGCTTCAGTCGTCCGGGAAAGGGAAGTGTTTTGACGAAGGACGGGCGTCCTCAGATTAGGTCGGCCGGATAAGCCGCGCTGTCATCAGCAGAGCATCATGACGCCCGCCAGGACGGCTCGGAAGCGACGGCGCCGCCGTCCCGAGCCCCCCTCAAATCAATGCACGCTGAGGGCCTGCAGGTCGTGCGCCCACGCATTGGCGAAGGCGGCATCGCGGCTGTCGGTCAGCAGGATCGGGGCGCCACTCGCCGAGAGCAGGGCGAACAGGTCGAGGCCGGGGGTGAGGTCCGGCGCCTCGGGGAAGAGGCGCTTGACCTCCTCCGAGCGCATGGCTCGGACATAGGCCACGTGGCCCTCGCCGAGGGCGGCGAGCGCGTTGGCGTCGAGGTCGAGGGTCTGGATGGTGTCGGACATGATGCGCCCTCCTCTGAAAGGCAGCAGGACGGTGGTCGACCAAAGCCCCGAAGCGGCCCGCCGACCGGTGTGACCCCGATATGGGGATGGTCAGGCCTCGTCGCGCGACCCGATGTCGATCCGTCGCACGATGCGCTCCGGCTCGGGCCGGGCGAGGTCGATCGAGAGCAGGCCGTTCGACAGGTCGGCGCCCAGCACCTCCATGCCGTCGGCGAGCAGGAAGGCGCGCTGGAACTGCCGGGCCGCGATGCCCCGGTGCAGGAAGGTCCGGCTCTTGTCGTCGGCCTGGCGGCCGCGGACGATGAGCTGGCTCTCTTCCAGGGTCACGTCGAGCTGGTCGCGGGTGAAGCCGGCCACCGCCAGGGTAATGCGCAGCCGCTCCGGCTCCCGCTCGGTGCGGGGCAGCCGCTCGATGTTGTAGGGCGGGTAGCCGTCATTGGCGGCCTTGGCGACGCGGTCGAGCGCCTGCTCGATCTCGTCGAAGCCCAGCAGGAACGGATGCCCGAACGGCGAAGGACGCGTCATGGTGTCGGCGAAGCCCTGTTGCGAGAGGCACTTCGGTCAGGTCCGGGCCCGCTCAGCGCAGCGCCCGTCGGGGCCGACCGCAACTCCGCCGGGCCCGAGTCGAGATATGAGGGGCGCGAGGCAGCGCATCAAGGGGACGCGCCCCCCAGCTTCAGCGCTGCATCGCCCCGGTGAGCCGCTGGCTGATGCGCTCGCGCAGCGCACCCGGCAGCTCCAGGTCGACGAGGCGCCAGGTCCAGCCGCGCAGGCGCAGGCGCAGGCGGAACCGGTTCTCGATCGGCCGGTCGGGCGGGTAGCTCACCACCATGCCGCGAAACCCCCGCGGCTCGGCCGAGCGAAAGAGCGCGAAGAGCTGGCTGAGCGTCGAGGCGTGCAGGCCCAGCGCGTTCCTATCCTTCGGGGCTGCGGGGGACGCGGCCGTCGTGTCGCCGGGCGCCGTCTCGCGGGCACCGCCGTCGCGGGCAAGGCCGGCGCGCACCGGCCAGCCGTCGTCGAGGAGGTCGATCAGGGTCTCGGGGGTGACGAGGGACTCGACCAGCGGCTCGGCAAGCGCCCCGCTCGCCTCGGTCAGGATCGTGCGCTCGCGGGGGGACAGGTCGCGGCGGGCCGAGATGCCGTCGACCGCCGCGGCCAGGGCCTGCTTGGTCAGGGACAGCCGCAGGGTGCGGAAGTTCACCCTTTGCGCCACGGCGGCCGCATCGTGCGCCTGCACCGCCTGAGACAGGCGGTAGAGCGCGACGTAGGGCGAGATCCCGTAGGCGACCCACAGGAGCACGACCGCCAGGCCCGCGAGCCACCAGCGGGTCATGAGACGGCGCGGGGGACGGCGCCGACGGGCGGGCGCAGGGGAGCGGTCACGCCGGGCGCGCGAGGTGGGCGAAAGCGGCGATCACCTGCTCGTAGACCGGGCGCTTGAACGGGATGACCAGGTCGGCGAGGTTCGCCAGCGGCTCCCAGCGCCAGCCGTCGAACTCCGCCTTGTGGGCGCCGCCGCCCGGCCGCAGGATGTCGATCTCGCGCTCGTCGCCCTCGAACGCGAAGGCGAACCACTTCTGGGTCTGGCCGCGGTAGCGCCCCTTCCAGGGCTTGCCCGCCGCGAAGGTCGGCAGGTCGTAGGAATACCAGCCAGGCGCCTCGGCGAGCAGGCGCACCGAGGCCGGAGCGACGTTGGTCTCCTCGTAGAGCTCGCGCAGGGCGGCGTCCCGCGGCGCCTCGCCCTCGTCGATGCCGCCCTGCGGCATCTGCCAGGCATGCGCGCCGAGATCACCTGAGTCGTGCCGCCGGTGGCCGGCGAAGACCAGCCCGTCGCGGTTGAACAGGGCGATGCCGACGCAAGGCCGGTACGGAAGGCTGGCCAGGGCGGAGTCGGGGCGGTGAAGCGATGCCATGGGGCGACCTTAGATCATTTTTCCGGCCTGTGGACCGACCATCCGGCGAAAATGCTGGGTCAGCGTAGCAGTGGCGGCGATTCACGGCCCCGAACGCATGGCTCGGCTCGCCGGCACCAGCAGGATGCCGCGGGATTCGAGGTCGCGCGCCCAGCGGGCGATGCGGTCGATCGAGAGCGGCTGGCCGGTGGCCGAGCCGAGCACGAAGCCCGACTTGCGCGCCGCCTCCTCCAGGCGGGCGAGCTCGCGGTCGATCGCGTCCGGGCGCGGCACCGCGTCGACGACGATCTCGGCCCGGGCCGCCGGCACCTTGGCCTTGCGGGCGAGGTCGCGGGCGAGCGAGCGCGGCGAGGTGCCGTCGTCGAGGAAGCCGAGGCCGCGCCCGCCGACCTCGCGCAGGACAGGCTCCAGGGCGGCGGCCTCGCCGGTGAGGCGCGCGCCCATGAAGTTCATCACCCCGACCGCGCCCTGCACCCGGGCGAGCACGAAGGCGAGGCGGTCGAGATTCTCTGCGGGCTTCGCGCCCGCCAGCAGGGTCTGGGGGCCGGGGTCGTTGTCGGGATAGTCGAACGGCTCCATCGGCACCTGCACCAGCACCTCGTGCCCGGCCTCGCGGGCGCGGGCGGCGCTGCGGGGGACGTCCGCGCCGTAGGGTGCGAAGGCCAGGCTGACCGCCGGCGGCAGCCGCTGGATCGCGTCCTGGGTCGCGGCCTGGCCGATGCCGAGGCCCGACACCACGAGGGCGATGCGGCCTGCGACCGCCCCGCCCCGCTCCAGGCCCGCGGCCTCGGGGCGGGCATAGACGTCGAGGGGCCGGGCGCCGTCCGGGCCGACCTTCGGCAGCGGCCCGTAGCGGCCGCGCTCGGCGAGGCGCGGGTCCGGGGCGGGGTTGAGGCGGATCGGGCCGCCCGGCACCCGGATCACCACCGAGTCCGGCGCGCTCGTGCCGTCCGGCCGGTTCACCGCGACGCCGGAGGCCCGCTCGACCTCGACGGCGCTGCGGCTCGCCGGATCGGAAGGGGCCGGGACCGCCGGTTCCGGCACCGGGGCGACCGGGGCCCGGACCTCGATCGCCGCGATGGCGTAGGGCTCGCCGGCGAGCGGATCGTCGCCGAGGACCAGGACGGCGGCGAGGCCGAGGGCGCCCGCGCCGAGGGCGAGGGCGGCGAGCGGCTTCGGCCGCAGGACGGCGCGCCAGTGCTTGACGCGGGCGGTCGCCTCGTCCCTCAGCCCGAGGGGACGGGTCAGGATGGTGTCGGACGCGAGCGGCACAGGCGTGAGGTCCCGCGACCGTGTCGCTGCCAAGAAAGCGGAAGGCCCGCAGCGCCGGTCGTTCGACCGGTATTGCGGGCCTTCGTGGTAAATGCCGGGTTAAGGACGGGGCCCGAGTGGTGCCCGCCTCACCGTCAGTTCGGCTTCGGCTCGGTGGTCTTCGCCGTGTTGGCGGCGCCCTTCTGCACGCCGTGCAGGAAGTCGACCGCGGCGATCAGCTGCTTGTCCTTGGCCGGATCCGGCGGGACGTAGGCCGACGAGCCGCCGCGCTCCTCGGTATCCTTCTGCTTCAGGTGGCCCTTCAGGCCGGCCTCGCCCTTGGTCTCGTCCTTGCCCTTCAGCTCGTCGGGCACGTCCTGCAGCACCTCCTGGTCCGGCTCGATGCCCTTAGCCTGGATCGAGCGGCCGGACGGGGTGTAGTAGCGCGCGGTGGTGAGCCGGAGCGCCCCGTTGCCGCCGAGCGGGATGATCGACTGCACCGAGCCCTTGCCGAAGGAGCGGGTGCCGAGCACCGTCGCCCGCTTGTGGTCCTGGAGCGCGCCGGCGACGATCTCGGAGGCCGAGGCCGAGCCGCCATTGACCAGCACCACCACCGGCTTGCCCTTGGTCAGGTCGCCGGACTTGGCCGAGAAGCGCTGGGTCTCGTCCGGGTTGCGGCCGCGGGTTGAGACGATCTCGCCGCGGTCGAGGAAGGCGTCGGAGACCATCACCGCCTGGTCGAGCAGGCCGCCCGGGTTGTTGCGCAGGTCGATGATGAAGCCCTTGAGCTTGTCGCCCGGCAGGTCGGTCGAGAGCTTGTCGACGGCGGCCTTCAGGCCATCATAGGTCTGCTCGTTGAACTGAGTCAGGCGGATGTAGCCGATGTCGCCGCCCTCGGTGCGCGAGCGCACCGGCTTGATCCGAATCAGGTCGCGGTTGAGCGTGACCTCGAGCGGATCCTTGGCCTCCTTGCGGGTGATCTTGAGCTTCACCGGCGAGTTGACCGGCCCGCGCATCTTGTCGACGGCCTGGTTGAGGGACAGGCCCTGGACCTGGTCGCCGTCGATCTGGGTGATGATGTCGTTGGCCAGCAGGCCGGCGCGGGCGGCGGGCGTGTCGTCGATCGGGGTGACGACCTTGATCAGGCCGTCCTCCATCGTGACCTCGATGCCGAGGCCGCCGAACTCGCCCTTGGTCTGCACCTGCATGTCACGGAAGCTCTTGGCGTCCATGTAGCTCGAATGCGGGTCGAGCGAGGTCAGCATGCCGTTGACGGCCGCCTCGATCAGCTTCCCCTCGTCGGGCTTCTCGACGTAGTCGGTGCGGATCTTCTCGAACACGTCGCCGAACAGGCTGAGCTGGCGATAGGTCTCGGCCGAGGCGGCGACGGCGCTCGTGCTCGAGAGCAGGTGGGTCTGGGTCGCTACCGTGGCCGTCCCGGCGCCCAGGACGGCTCCGAACAGGACGAGGGAAACTTTGCGCATTATCCGCGAACCTTCTCGCTTGACCCTTTGGCCCACCAAGGATCCGGGTCGATGGAGCCACCGTCTTTTTTGAACTCGACGTACAGGACGGGATCGTTCCGCCCACCGGCTCCTGCCGAAGGTGCGGAGCCCGTGTCTCCCATGACGGCGACCGGCTCCCCCGCTAGCACGAACTGACCCACCTCGACGTTGATCTGGTCCATGCCCGCCAGGAGGAGATAGTAGCCGTCGCCCGCGTTGATGATCAAGAGACGACCGTAGGAGCGGAACGCCCCCGCATAGGCCACCCAGCCGTCGGCCGGAGAGGAGACGATGCCCCGCGGGCGCGTCATGAGCGATATGCCGCGGGTCGTCCCCCCGGCGCCGTCGGGGCTGCCGAAGGTCCGCACCACCTCGCCGCTCACCGGGCGCGGCACCAGGCCGCGCACCTGGGGGAAGGGAACCTTGGGGGCGAGGCGCGCCGGATCGCGCAGAGCCGCGGCCGCGAAGCGCTCGCGGGTCTCGCGGCTCTCGGCTTCCGCCGCCTCCTTGGCGGCGCCGGCGGCGCGGCGGGCATTGGCGAGGTCGCCGTCGAGGCGGTCGACCAGGTCCTTGAGCGAGCGGGCCTGGCCGGCGAGGCCCGTCGCCCGGTCGCGCTCGGCGGTGAGCCCGCTCTCCGCCTCGCCGAGGCGGGCCTGGCGGGCGGCGATGAGGGCAGTGAGGCGCTGGCGCTCGGCGGCCCAGCCCTTGATGTCGCCGCGCAGGGTCTCCTGGTCGGCGGCGATGAGGCCGCGCAGGCGCACCAGTTCGGCGAGGTCGCCGGCCAGGGTCTCGGCTTCGCCCTGCAATTCGGGCACCACGGCGCCCAGCAGCATCGAGGTGCGGATCGCCGCGAGCACGTCCTCGGGCCGCACCAGCACCGCCGGGGGCGGCCGCCGTCCCATGCGCTGGAGCGCGGCGAGCACCTCGGCGATGACGCCGCGGCGGCCCTCCAGCGAGCGGCGGAGCGCCGTCTCGCTGCCCGCCATGGTCTGGAGCCGGGCTTCGAGGTCGGAGATGCGCCCTTCCGCTTCCTGCGCCTTGCGGGCGGCGTCGATCAGGGCCTGGTTGAGGCGGGCGCCGTCGCCCTTGATCTCGGCCACCTCGCGCTCGAGCTTGGCCTTGGTCTCGTTGCTGGCCTGGAGCGCGCTCTCGATCGCCCGCAGGCTCTCGGCGCGCCGGTCCTTCTCGGCCTGCGCCTTCGCCACCAGATCCGCGGCCGGGTCCGGCGCCGTCTGGGCGCGCGCCGGCGAATCCAGAGCCGGCAAGGCGAGGGCCGCGGCCAGCAGAATGGCGGGGATAAGCGCTCGGGTCACGGGGCGCCGCGGTGATAGGGATGGCCGGAGAGGATCGTCATGGCCCGGTAGAGCTGCTCGAGGGCCAGGACCCGGACGAGGCCGTGCGGCAGGGTGGCGGCCCCGAAGGCGAAGACGAGGTCCGCCTTGGCCCTGACACTAGGATCGAGGCCGTCGGCGCCGCCAATCACGATGGCGAGACCGGGCCGGCCGCCGTCGCGCCAGGACCCGAGCTGGTCGGCGAAGCCGAGGCTCGTCACCGCCTTGCCGCCCTCGTCGAGGACGACCATGGCAGCGCCGGGCGGAACCGCCGCCAGGATCGCGCCCGCCTCCTCGGCGCAGCGGTCCGGCGCGCGCCGGGCCCGGCTCTCCGGGATCTCGGTCAGCTGCACGGCGGAGAAGCCGAAGCTCCGGCCGAGCGCGTCGGCGCGGCCGCGATACTCCTCGGCGAGGTCGCGCTCGGGGCCGCGCTTGAGGCGGCCCACCGCGACGAGGGCGAGCCGCATGGCGGCGTGTCCGTCCCTGGCGTTGCGAGCTCAGCCGGCGAGGCGGTCGGCCGGCCGGTCAGCGCCCCAGATTTTTTCCAGGTTGTAGAAGTGCCGCACCTCAGGCCGGAAGACGTGGATCAGGATGTCGCCCGCGTCGATCAGCACCCAGTCGCAGGCCGGCATGCCCTCGACCCGGGGATTGCCGAAGCCGCGACCCTTGAACTCCTGGATCACCTTGTCGGCGATGGAGCCGACATGGCGCTGCGAGCGGCCGGAGGTGATGATCATGGCGTCGGCGATCGAGGTCCTGCCGACGAGATCGATCTCGACGGTGTCCTCGGCCTTCATGTCCTCGAGGCAGGCGAGGGCAACCGACCTCATGTCCGCGGCCTCGGGCGCGCCGATCTGGGAATCCTGCGCCTCGGGCTGCACGGGAAGCTCGGCGTCCTGAGCTTCGTGAGAGATTGCGTCGTTCAGTGCCGGCCCCTGTCGATGAAGGCACCCGGTGGCGCCACGAGACGATATTGCCCGCGGCCTACGCGGTGCCGATGCCATTAGACACCGACAGTGGCGAACGAAAGGCGGATTTTCAAGCTGGCGCGGTGCAAATCCCGCGCAAACGCTCACGATCAGCGCGCAGGCCGGCCGGAACGACCGGGATCGGCGGCGCGCAAAGCCGTGGAGGACAGGCTGTTGCGCGGCCCGTGCAGGAAGACCCAGGCCGGCGGCGGCCGGCCGGCGAGGGTCGCGGCGGCGGCCTCGTCGAGGCGCGAGGCGGCGAGCGTCCGGGCGGCGGGAGAGGCCATGGCCTTGAGGGTGTAGCCCGGCCGGTCGATCACCGCGAAGGGCATCCTGGCGGCGATCTCGCGCCACCCCTTCCAGCGATGGAACGTCGCCAGGCTGTCGGCGCCCATGATCCAGACGAAGCGGACCTCCGGGTGGCGCGCCGTCAGCCAGGTCAGGGTCTCGACGGTGTAGCGGATGCCTAAGCCCGCCTCGAACCCGGTGACGGCGATCCGGGGATCCGCCGCCACCGCCCGGGCCCCCTCGGCGCGAGAGGCAGCGTCGGGCAGGTGCTGACGATCCTTCAGCGGGTTGCCGGGGCTGACCAGCCACCAGACCCGGTCGAGGGCGAGGCGCCTCAGGGCCAGCCGGCTGACATGCCGGTGGCCGGCATGGGCCGGGTTGAACGAGCCGCCGTAGAGGCCGACCCGCAAACCCGGCGCGAGGGGCGGCAGGCGCACGATCACCGGACGATCCCGCTGCCCTCCTCGTCAGACGATCACGGGCGGATCTGCCCGGTGCCGCGCACCCGGTACTTGAAGGTGGTGAGCTGCTCGACGCCGACCGGCCCGCGGGCATGCATCCGCCCGGTGGCGATGCCGATCTCGGCGCCGAAGCCGAACTCGCCGCCATCGGCGAACTGGGTCGAGGCGTTGTGGACCACGATTGCCGAATCGACCTCCGCGAGGAATCGCCCGGCCGCCGCCTCGTCCTCGGTCAGGATCGAGTCGGTGTGGTGCGAGCCGTATCCCTCGATGTGGTCGATGGCGGCGTCCAGCCCGTCGACCACCCGCACCGAGATGATCGCGTCGAGATACTCGGTGCGCCAATCCTCCTCGGTCGCCGGCGTCACCCGGGGATCGACGGCGCGGGCCGCCGCGTCGCCGCGCACGGCGCAGCCGGCGTCGAGCAGGTCGGTCACCAGGGGCGCGAGATGGGTGGCCGCGCAGGCGCGGTCGACCAGCAGGGTCTCGGCGGCGCCGCAGACGCCGGTGCGGCGCAGCTTGCTGTTGCGCACGACCGATCGGGCCATGGCGAGGTCGGCGCCTTCGTGCACGAAGACGTGGCAGATCCCCTCCAGATGGGCGAAGACCGGCACCCGCGCCTCGTCCTGCACCCGGGCCACCAGGCCCTTGCCGCCGCGAGGCACGATCACGTCGATGGCGCCGTCGAGGCCGGTGAGCATCGCGCCGACCGCCGCGCGGTCGCGGGTCGGCACGAGCTGGATCGCGTCGGCCGGCAGGCCGCTCCGGGTCAGGCCCGCGATCATCGCCTCTGCGATGGCGGTGGCGCTGCGGAGGCTCTCCGAGCCGGCGCGCAGGATCGCGGCGTTGCCGGCCTTGAGGCAGAGCGCGCCGGCATCCGCCGTGACGTTGGGGCGGCTCTCGAAGATGACGCCGACGACGCCGAGCGGCGTCGCCACCCGCTCGATCGTCAGGCCGTTCGGCCGCTCGTAGGTGGCAAGGGTACGCCCGACGGGATCGGGCAGGCCGGCGACGCTCTCCAGGGCTTGCGCGATCGCCTCGATCCGAGCGGGATTCAGGGCCAGGCGGTCGAGGGTGGCGGCGGGCAGGCTCTTGGCGCGCGCCTCCGCCATGTCGGCGGCGTTGGCCTCGAGGATCGCCGCGCCCGCGTCGCGTAAAGAGCGCGCCGCCTCGCGCAGGGCCTCGTCCTTGGCCGGGCCTGGGACGACCGCCATCCGGCGGGCGGCGGCGCGGGCGCGCCGGCCGATCTCGCGCATCAGCGCGTCGACATCCTCGGGGCGGGGCTTCAGGCTCAGCACGGACACGGTCGTCACATCCCGGCCGCCGCGATGCGACGGCTCATCGTCGTGAGAAGGGATCACTCATCGCACGCTGCGCCGGAGAGCGGCAAGCGGCGTCAGCTGTCCATCTTGAGGGCGGCGATGAACGCCTCCTGCGGGATCTCGACCTTGCCGAACTGGCGCATGCGCTTCTTGCCCTCCTTCTGCTTGTCGAGGAGCTTGCGCTTGCGGGAGATGTCGCCGCCGTAGCACTTGGCGGTGACGTCCTTCGACAGGGCCCGGATGGTCTCGCGGGCGATGATCTTGCCGCCGATCGCCGCCTGGACCGGGATCTGGAACAGGTGGCGCGGGATCAGGTCCTTCAGCTTCTCGCACATCGCCCGGCCGCGGCTCTCGGCGCGGGTGCGGTGGACCAGCATCGAGAGCGCGTCGACCGGCTCGGCATTGACCAGGATCGACATCTTCACGAGGTCGCCCTCGCGGTAATCCGAGATGTGGTAGTCGAACGAGGCGTAGCCCTTCGAGATCGACTTCAACCGGTCGTAGAAGTCGAACACCACCTCGTTGAGCGGCAGGTCGTAGACGACCATGGCGCGCTTGCCGACGTAGTTGAGGTCGATCTGGGTGCCGCGCCGGTCCTGGCACAGCTTGAGTACGCCGCCGAGATACTCGTCCGGCGTCATGATCGTGGCGCGGATCCAGGGCTCCTCGATCGTGTCGATCTTCATCACGTCGGGCATGTCGGCCGGGTTGTGAAGCTCGCGCTTCTCCCCGTCGGACATGTTGAGGTGGTAGACCACGCTCGGCGCGGTCGAGATCAGGTCGAGGTTGAACTCGCGCTCCAGCCGCTCCTGGATGATCTCGAGGTGCAGGAGCCCGAGGAAGCCGCAGCGGAAGCCGAAGCCGAGCGCGGCGGAGGTCTCCATCTCGTAGGAGAACGAGGCGTCGTTGAGCCGGAGCTTGCCCATCGCGCCGCGCAGATTCTCGAAGTCGGCGGCATCGACCGGGAACAGGCCGCAGAACACCACCGGCTGCACCGGCTTGAAGCCCGGCATCGCCTCCTTGGTCTTGCGCTTGTCCTCGGTGATGGTGTCGCCGACGCGGGTGTCGGCGACCTCCTTGATCGAGCCGGTGAAGAAGCCGACCTCGCCGGGGCCGAGCTCGGCCATGTCCTGCATCTTGGGCCGGAACACCCCGAGGCGCTCGACGCCGTAGGCCGCATCCGCCCCCATCATGCGGATCGTCATGCCCTTCTTGAGCACGCCGTCGACGATGCGCACCAGCACCACGACGCCGAGATAGACGTCGTACCAGGAATCGACGAGCAGGGCCTTGAGCGGCGCCGCCCGGTCGCCCTTCGGCGGCGGCAGGCGGGTGACGATCGCCTCCAGCACCGCCTCGATGTTGAGGCCGGTCTTGGCCGAGATCGGCACCGCGTCCTTCGCGTCGATGCCGATCACCTCCTCGATCTGCTCCTTGACCCGGTCGGGCTCGGCCGCCGGCAGGTCGATCTTGTTGAGGACCGGCACGATCTCGTGGTTGGCGTCCAGCGCCTGGTAGACGTTGGCGAGCGTCTGCGCCTCGACGCCCTGGGAGGCGTCGACGACCAGCAGCGAGCCCTCGCAGGCGGCGAGCGAGCGCGACACCTCGTAGGCGAAGTCGACGTGGCCGGGAGTGTCCATCAGGTTGAGGACGTAGTCGCGCCCGTCATGGGCCTTGTATTCCAGGCGCACGGTCTGCGCCTTGATGGTGATGCCGCGCTCCTTCTCGATGTCCATCGAGTCGAGCATCTGCTCGCTCATGTCGCGCGCCGCGACCGCGCCGGTGATCTGGATCAGCCGGTCGGCGAGCGTCGACTTGCCGTGGTCGATATGCGCGACGATCGAGAAGTTGCGGATGTTGTCGATGGGGGACGCGGTCATCGTGTGGCTGTCTCCGGCGCACGGGCGCGGCGATGCGCGGGGCGCACGGCGTAAGGGAAAAGTCGCCCGGAGATAGCAGCGGCACCCCGCCGCGCCAAGACGGCGGCCGGACGCACGCGAATCTCACCGGACGCGCGCGAGGCTCGACAGCGCGGCGCGACCGGCGATCGCCGGACCGGGGGGACCGGGAATGCTGGCTCATGCCTGACGCCACTCGAAAGAGGAGGGTCAGGGCCGAATGGCCGCAACTTACGTTCCGCCGTCAGGGATGATAAATATCCGCTCCGTTTATTTCAGATCAAATCGAAATCACGCCTCGATCCGTCAGTGCGTGCGGCCCGGATATCACATGTCTTACTCATGATAAGTCAGTTTAGAACGATACAAAACAAACAGCCGGGATTTGAAAGCCGGATCGTCCTCGCCTAAGAGGGCGCCGACGGGGCGCGACGGTGCGCAGCCGGACGACATTCGAGCGAGGAGCCCCCCATGGCCGACGGATCCACCTTCGTGCAGGCCTTCACCATCCTGTTCCGCGAGGGGCTGGAGGCGCTGCTGGTGGTGGCGGCGCTGGCGGCGTTCCTGCGCCGGGCCGGGGCGGCGGAGCGCATCCGCCCGGTCTATGCCGGCGCCAGCCTCGCGGTGCTGGCGAGCTTCGGCATGGCCTGGGTGTTCGAGGCCTTCTTCGACGGCAACCACAACGACCTGATCGAGGCCGGGGTCATCCTGGTTGCCGCCGGGCTGATGTTCACGATGAGCGGCTGGCTCTTCCTGCGCCAGGACCCGGCGGCCTGGAAGGCCGAGATCAACCGCATGGCCGAGCGGGCGATGGGTGCCGGCACGCTCCTGTCGCTGGCCGGCATCGCCTTCCTGGCGGTGTTTCGCGAGGGCGCCGAGACGGTCCTGTTCCTCCACGCGCTCGCCCGCACCGCCGGCGGCTTCGACGCCTCGCTCCTGAGCGGTCTTGCGGTCGCAGCCGCCGCCCTCGCGGTGGTGTTCGTGGCGATGCAGTGGCTGGCGCTGCGGCTGCCGCTGCGGCCGGTCTTTCTGCTCACCTCGGCCTTCCTGTTCGTGATGGGCCTGCGAATGGTCGGCGCGGCGATCCAGGAATTCCAGGAGCAGGTGCTCGTGCCGGTGCACAATGACGGCGTGCCGGACCTCGTCACCGAGCTCGGCTTCAACGGCAGCTGGGAGGCCTTGAGCGTGCAGGGCGCGATCGTACTCTGCGCCCTCGTCTGGCTCGTGATGCGCCGCGCCCGCCCGGCGGCCGGCGTGGCGGCGCGCCCGCAGGCTTCCGCCTGACGAGGCTCCACACGCCTGAGCGAAGCCGATATCCGCATCGTGAAGCGATCATCCGGAAATCGTATGACAACCCGGGATCTCATCGCCGACGCTGACCAAAAGGACTGACAGCGTTCCGCTTCATCTTGCGCCGTCAGCGTTTATGGATCCCGGGCTCCGCATCGCGGCCCCGGGAGACACGGAGGGTGGAAGAAGGGTGGAAGAACCGTCCGGAGGTACGCCGGCGCGGGACTGTCCTATCCCGGCACCACCGGCGTCTTGGCCGTTGGCAGCCCGGCCAGCACCGACTCGTCGATGTTCAGATGCGCCCGGACCAGGGCGTGCGGGGTCAGCGCCATCCACTGGTTCAGCGACACGTCGGCGTAGACCGGGCTGCGGAACAGTTCGAGGAAACGCAGCGGCGTCGAACCGGTATTCTCGATGTAATGCCCCATGGCGAAGGGCACGTAGCCGACGTCGCCGGCCTGGTAGTCGAAGGTGCGGGCCTTCGATTCCGAGCCGAACACCGTCATCCGGCCCTGCCCCGAGAGGTAGTATTGCCACTCGTCGCCGTTCGGGTGCCAGTGCAGCTCGCGCAAGCCGCCGGGCTCGAGCTCGACGAGGGCCGCCGCGATGGTCTTCGACGCCGGAAAGACCTTCGAGTCGGTGATGCGGACGCTGCCACTCTTCGTCCGGATCGGCTCCTGCGCCAGCATGCGGTAGCTGAAGCCCTCCGGCACCGGGCCGGCGCCGCCGGTCCTGTCTCCCGCGAGCGACCCGGGCATCGGCGCTGGGAAAATGTATTTTTCCTTCTCGGGGATCCGGGCCAGGGCCTCCTCCGGCACCCCGAAATTCTTCGCCAGGATGTCGCGCGGGGTATGGGCGAGCCAGTCGGTGATCAGGAAGGTCGAGTCTTCGGAGAAATGCCCGTCGTCGAAGACGAGCAGGAACTCACAACCGTCGACGTCGCTCTCCAGGCCCTGGATCGAGTGCGGGATGCCGGACGGGAAGTACCAGAGATCGCCCTCACCGACGTCGTCGACGAAGGTGCGACCCAGTTGGTCGACGGCCGTGATGCGGGCGCGGCCCTTGAGCATGTAGGACCACTCGGCCTCCTTGTGCCAGTGCATCTCCCGGGCGACGCCGGCCTTGAGCCGCATGTTGACGCCGGCCATCGCGGTCGAGACCGGCAACTCGCGAGTGGTCGTCTGGCGCGCCCAGCCGCCCTCCTCCAGGCGCATGTGGCTGTCGGTGAACGACCATTTCAGGTTCGGCATCGTGCCGTGGTCGGTCTTCGGCGGGCGCGTGGTGAACGGCTCCGCCGCCTGGCGGGCCGGGTTCACCGGGCCGACGATGTCCGCCCCGTCCTTGCCGCGGATGGGTGTGGGTCCCGACGGGGTCTGGGCGCTGGCGGCGGTGCCGACGAGGCCGGCCGCCGCAGCGGCCAGGGTGTCGCGACGGGAGATGAGGGGCATGGGCGGGTCTCCACCTCTGGGCGGGGACAAGCTCTCACGGCCCCGCGTGGCGCCCGACAATGCTCCGCTCACCGGCGGGTTCCGTTCGGTCAGCGCGGCCCAGATCTGCGCGCGAGACCGGACCGGCGCCTCTCCTCACTCCGCCGGCTGGTGCCGACCCGCCTCCCCCTCCGGCCGGGTCGCCGGCCGCCGGCCGCGGCGGAGCGACAGGACGAGGCGGGTCGTGCCGGCCCCGAGGCGGTCCATGTAGAGGTAGAGCACCGGCGTGATGAACAGGGTGAGGAGCTGCGACACGAGGAGCCCGCCCACCACCGCGACGCCGAGGGGCTGGCGCAGCTCCGCGCTCGCCCCGTGGCCGATGGCGATCGGCAGGGTGCCCATCACGGCCGCTGCCGTCGTCATCATGATCGGGCGGAAGCGTAAGGCGCAGGCCTCGCGGATCGCCGCCGCCGGGGCCCAGTTCTGCTCGCGCTGGAGGACCAGCGCGACGTCGATCATCATGATGGCGTTCTTCTTCACGATGCCGATCAGCATCAGCACGCCGATGATCGCGATCACCGAGAGATCCATCCCGTAGAGCTGGAGGGCACCCAGCGCCCCGATCGCCGCCGCCGGCAGGCCGGTGAGGATGGTGAGGGGGTGGATGAAGCTCTCGTAGAGGATGCCGAGCACGAGGTAGATGGTGATGACGGCCGCCGCCAGCAGCAGGCCCTGGTTCGCCAGCGCGTCCTGGAACACCTGGGCGGTGCCGGCGAAGGTCGTGGTGATGGTGCCCGGCACGCCGAGCGTGTCCTTGATCGCGGCGATGCGGTTGACTGCCTGCCCCAGCGCGACGCCGGGGGCGAGGTCGAACGAGATCGTCACCGCCGGCAGGAGGCCGAGCTGGTTGATCGAGAGCGGGCCCGGCACGCGGGTGACGCTCGCCACCGCCGAGAGCGGCACCAGCTTGCCGCTCGACGAGCGCAGGCGGATCTCGTCGAGCCGGTCGGCGGTCCAGTTCAGGCGCGGGTCGAACTCGGTGATGACCTGGTAGCTGTCGGCGGTGCCGTAGATGGTCGAGACCTGCCGGGTGCCGAAGCCGGTATAGAGGGTCTGACGGATCTGGTCGGAGGTGATGCCCAGCGCCTGCGCCTTGTCGGTGTCGACCGTGACCTTGGCTTGGAGCGCGGCGTTCTGGAGGTCGCTGGTGACGCCCGCGAAGGTGGCGCGGTCCTTCGCCAGGGCCTCGGTCAGCCGCTCGGACCAGCGCTCGAGGTCGGGGCGGTTCAGGCCCTGCACCACGTACTGGTACTGGCTCTTCGACTGGCGTCCGCCGAGGCGCAGGTTCTGCACCGGGGTGATGAACGAGGTCAGGCCCGGCACCGCGGCGAGCTGCTGGCGCAGCTCCGCGATGGTGCGGGAGAGCGGCGGGCGCTGGTCGCGGTCCTTCAATTCGACGAAGAACGAGCCCTGGTTGAGGGTGCCGGAGAAGCCGTTCGAACCGGCGCGGCTCACCACGTGGGCCACCGCCGGATGGCGGGCGAGGATCACCTCCGCCTCGTGCTGGAGCGCGCTCATCGCGTCGAAGGACACGTCCTGCCCGGCCTCCGTGGCGATCTGGAGCTGGCCGATATCCTCCGACGGGAAGAAGCCCTTCGGGATCACCACGAACATCCAGGCGGTGAGCGCGACGCTCGCGAAGAACACCATCAGCACCGCGAAGGGCCAGCGCAGGCAGAGATCGACCCCGCGCTCGTAAGCGCCCTGCATCCGGGCGAAGCCGCGCTCGAACAGGTTCTTCTTCTGGCCGTGTCCGGCGGCGTCGGCCGGCAGGCGGGCGGCGAGCATCGGGGTCAGCGTGATGGAGATCACCGCCGAGGCGACGATGGCGATCGTCACCACGATGGCGAACTCGTTGAAGATGCGCCCCACCACCCCGCCCATCAGCAGGACGGGGATGAACACGGCGATCAGCGAGATCGTGATCGACAGGATGGTGAAGCCGATCTCGCCCGCGCCCTTCAGCGCCGCCTCGAACGGCTTCATCCCGTCCTCGACGTGCCGGACGATGTTTTCCAGCATCACGATCGCGTCGTCGACGACGAGGCCGACCGCGAGCGTGAGGCCGAGCAGCGAGATGTTGTCGATCGAGTAGCCGAGCAGGTACATCGCCCCGAAGGTGGCGATGATCGAGATCGGCACCGCCACCGACGGGATCAGCGTCGCGGCGAGCCGCCCGAGGAAGAGGTAGATCACCGCGACGACGAGGACGATGGTCAGCACGAGCGTGAACTGCACGTCGTGCACCGCCTCGCGGATCGAGGCCGAGCGGTCGTTGACGACGTCAATGGTGCCGCTGCCGCCCAGCTGCTCCTGGAACTTCGGCAGCATGGCGCGGACCCGGTCGACCACGTCGACGGTGTTGGCGTCGGGCTGGCGCTGGACGGCGAGCACCAGGCCGCGGGTGCCGTCCTTCCACGAGGCGATGCGGTTGTTCTCGACCGAGTCGATGACCCGGGCGACCTCGCCGAGGCGCACCGGCCGGCCGTTGCGCACCGCCACGATCACGTCGCGGAACGCGTCGGCGTTCATCAGCTGGGTGTTGGTCTGGATGGTGAGGTTCTGGCCCCGCCCCTCGACCACGCCGACCGGCGTCGAGGTGTTGGCGTTCTGGATCGCGGCCTGGACCTCGTCGACGCCGATGCCGCGGGCGGCGAGCACGTTGGGGTCGAGCTGGACCCGGACGGCGAATTTCTGGCTGCCGAAGACCAGGACTTGGCCCACGCCCGTGATGGTGGAGAGCGAGGGCGAGATCACCGTCTGGGCGAAGGCGTCGAGGGTCGGCAGCGGCGTCGTCTCGCTCGACAGGGCGAGCAGGATCACTGGCGCGTCGGCGGGGTTGAGCTTGCGGAAGCTCGGCGGGATCGTCAGCTCGATCGGCAGCCGGCGCAGGGTCCGGGTGATCGCCGCCTGCACGTCGGCGGCAGCCTGGTCGATGTTGCGGGACAGCTCGAACTCGACGGTGATCGAGGTGAAGCCCTGGTAGTTCGTCGCCGAGATCGTGGCGATCGACGGGATCGTCGAGAACTCCTTGATCAGGGGCGTCGCTACGGAAGCCGCCATCGATTCCGGCGAGGCGCCGGGGAGCTGCGCGGTGACCGAGATGGTCGGGAAATCCACGGTCGGCAGCGCCGCCACCGGCAGGAAGCGGTAGGCGAACAGCCCCGACAGCGTCAGCGCGATCGAGAGCAGGATCGTGGCGACGGGCCGGCGGATGAACGGGGCCGAGAGGTTCATGGACTTGCGGCTTCCGAAGGATTGCTTCGCGAGAGCATTTTCCGACGAAGCGGAAACTGGTTCGTCGTAGAAAATGCGGCAAAATCAATAACCTAGAGCGCTTCGCGATTGCAGGGCGATCGTGAAGCGCTCTAGGCGGAACCCGGCTTCGCTCAGGCGCCGCGCGGGCTTGAACGTCCGTCCCGAACGCTCACTCGATCCGGGTGGCGGCGCCGGGCTTGGCCGCCTGCGCCTCGGTCGCGTCCTGCGGGCGCTCGCTGACGGTCAGGCCGGGCCGAACCCGGAACTGACCCTCGACCACCACCCGCTCGCCGGTTTTCAGGCCCTGGCCCAGGGCGGTGCGGCCGTCGCGGGAGGCCAGCACCTCGACGATGCGGCGCTCCACCGTGCGGTCGGGCTTCACCACCCAGACGAAGCTGCCCTCCTGCCCCGGCTGCACCGCGGCCTGCGGCACCGTGACGGTCCCCGGGCGCGAGCCGAGATCGACCTCGATCCGGACGTACTGGCCGGGCCAGAGCCGGTCGTCCTCGTTCGGGAACAAGGCCCAGGCGGTGACGGTGCCGGACGCCTGGTCGACGCTCGAATCGACGAAGGAGAGCCGGCCGGTCGCCAGCACCGCCTCGCCGCCGCTGGGATAGACCCGGACCGGCGCGGTACCGGGGCGGGCGAGAGCGGCGCGCAACCCGTCGAGGTCGCGCTCGGGGAGAGAGAAGGTGGCGCGCAGGGGCCGCATCTGCGTGATGGTGACGAGGCCGGTGCCGGCCGATTCGTTGCCCTTGACGAGGTTGCCGGTGGTGACCAGCACCTTGCCGAGGCGGCCCGAGATCGGTGCCCGCACGGTGGTGTAGTCGAGCCGGACCTTGTCGGCGTCGATCGCGGCCTGCGAGGCCGCGACGTTCGCCGACGCGACCTTGGCCTCGGCGGTGGCGACGTCGAACTGCGCCTGCGAGGCGGAGGAGCGCGACAGCAGCTCGCCGACGCGGCGGACGTCGTTCTGGGTGCGGACCTGGGTCGCCTGGTCGCGGGCGAGCGCCGCTTCGTTCCGGGCGAGCTGGGCGCGGATCTCGCGGTCGTCGAGGCGGTAGAGCACGTCGCCGGCCTTCACCACCTGGCCGTCGCGGGCGAGCTGCTCGGTGATGACCCCGTCGATGCGCGGGCGCAGGACCACGCTTGCCATCGGCTCGACCCAGCCCACCGCCGAGCGGGTGAGCGCGAGGTCGGTGACGCCGGCGGCCACCGTGGTCACGACCGGGCGCGCGGCGGCGGGATTGACCGGGGCTGCGGGCGCGGGCGGCACGTAGGCGAGCGGCAGGTGGTCCGGTAGGTGCCGGGCGAGGTCAGCCGGCAGCGCCCCCCGGGCCGTGCTCCAGGCCGCGCGCGTATCGCCGCCGTGGCGCTGCACGAGCCATCCCGCCCCGGCCGCCACGGCGACCAGGAGGACGAGGAGGAGGCGGATCATCGTGGGGCTCCCATGGGCGCCGCGGACGTGTGAGGCGCGGAAATGTGAGGCGCAGGCTTGGCGCCGAGGCCGTCGAGGAAGAAATCGGCGACCGCGGCCGAGGCGGGCGGACGCCGGCCGGTGCCGTGCACCGCCATGCGGATGCCGCCGAGGATCATCATGACGGCGAGGTCGATGTCGGGCACGTGCAGCTCGCCCGCCGCGACGCCGGCGCGCAGAAGATCGGCCAGCGCTCCCCGCAACCCGTCGAAGCCCTCGCGCAGGACGCGCCGGCTGCGCTCGCCGAACTCCGCGCCGCTGCCCTCGATGGCGGTCAGCGCCGGCGAGAGGGCGCCGATCCGCTCCAGCACCAGCCCGACCGCGTCGCGCAGCCGCGCGGGCGCGTCGACCGCCCGGATCGCCCCGATCGCGTCGCGCAATTCGGTGAGCGTCCAGGCGAGGCCGGCGATGAACAGGGCTTCCTTGGTCGGGAAGTAGCGATAGAGCGTCGGCTTGGCGACGCCGGCCGCGGCAGCGACCGCATCCATGTGCACGGCGGCGTAGGGCAGGCCTGAGAACAGCCCCATCCCGGCCTCGAGGATGCGGCGGCGGCGCTGGGGGTCGAGCGACTTGTGATCGAGCCCGCGCTCGGCGGGGGGACGTGCGAGATGGGGGCGATCGGCGTGGCGGGCGGCGTCGCTCATGAAGGCCTAACTGAACTGACGAGTTCAGTTAGCGGCCGAGAGTGTCCGGCTGGCAAGCGTTGGTTTCTGCGACATAGAATCGCAACACGACCAAGACGGGAAGATCGATCGCGCAACAACCGTAAGACGGTGCAACACGCGGATGTCGGGGCGATGAACAACCGCGACGGATCGGGATGGACGGGGCCCAGGTTCGCCCTTCCCGTTCGGGTATGGAACTAGCCGGACTGCACTTTTGATCGTTCACGCTTGGCATCGACTTCGCGCGTGGCGCAGCGATCCAGTCGAAATCTCCGAGCATCGTCCATTTTTATTCGAGCAGGACCCGCCGGCCCCATCCCTCCCCCCTCTGCGGGCTACGGCCTTAACGGATTTGATTCGTTCGCCGGAAAACGCCGTGCAGTGCGCGGCCAAGCCGAATCTAAGGTTGAAATC
>NZ_JBEXZS010000101.1:0-10882 GCF_040593685.1 Methylobacterium sp. EM32
ACGGCATCAGAGGCCGGATACATGACTGCTCCTGAACCGACTGGCACAAACCGAGGCTCACAAACCCTTGCGAAACGGGGGCCGTCCATACATGACGAGGAAAGTACCAAGACCGCCGGGCAGGTGGAACAACCCCTCAATAATGCGGCACCGTCCGGTGCTCGATCAGCGGCGCTTCCATGCGGAAGTGCAGGCCGGTCGGCTTGAAGTCGAAGCGGATGTCGGCGCCACACTGCATGGTGAGCACCCGCTGCAGCAGGGTCGAGCCGAACCCCTTGCGAGTCGGCTCGGCGGTGCGCGGGCCGCCGCGCTCGGTCCAGTCGAGCCGCAGGCGGCGGCCGGTCTCGCCCTGGTCTACGGCCCAGGCCACGATGATGCGGCCCTCGGGCACCGAGAGGGCGCCGTGCTTGGCGGCGTTGGTGGTCAATTCGTGGATCGCCATGCCGGTCGGCACCGCGAGGTCGGCGGTGAGCTCGACATGCGGGCCATCGAGGGCGATGCGCTGACCCCCCTCGTCGTTGTAGGGGCCGAGCTCGTTCTCCAGCATCTCCTGGAGCGAGGCCATCTGCCAGTAATCCTCCGTCAGGAGGTTGTGGGTCTTGGCGAGCGAGATCACCCGGGCCGAGAAGCCCTGGTAGAACTCGTCGACGCTGGTGGCGCCCCGCGCCGAGGCGCCGAGCAAAGCCTGCACGGTAGCCAGCGTGTTCTTCACCCGGTGGTGCAATTCGCGGATCAGCAGGGCCTGGCGCTCGGCGGTCTGCTGGCGCTCGTGCAGGAAGGCCGCCGCCTCGCGCTGGCGCCGCCGCGCCCGCACGGCGAAGCGGGTCGCGGTGACCAGGGTGGCAGGGTGGAACGGCCGCTCGAGCAGGGTGACGTTGCCGAGGGACTCCATCAGCCGCGCATCCGGCGGGGTGCCCCGCAGGGTGAGCAGGACGAAGGGATAGTCCGACCACGGCTCCTGCCCGGCGAGGTAGGCGGCGAGCCCGTGCCGGTCGGAGGCGCGCAGGGCCTCCTCGGTCAGGATGGCGCAGCTGCCCGAGTCGAGCCGGGCGACGAGGCCCGGCAGGTCGGCGCAGGTCTCCGAATGCAGGCCCGCCTCGTCGAGGATGCTGCCCGCCACCGCGGCGTCGCGCCCGACGGGGGCGAGGATCAGGACCGGGGGATCACTCTCTCTCATCACTGTCCCGGTCTGACCGATCCCGCTCCGGTTCGTCGCGCTCGGCCAGCAGGCGGCCGGGCGCGCCGCGGTAGCTCGGCACGCCCGTCAGGACGCCCCGGAAGCCTGTCAGCGGCTCGCCGACACGCAAACCGTCGCCGTCGATCCGAAGTTCCCGGATGGTGTCCTCGTGCGGCCCCACCCTCTTCTTGACCACCGACACCGCCCGGCGCAAGTGCCCTTCCGCCTCGAAGAAGCGGAACAGCACCACGGTGTCGCTGAGGTAGGTGAGATCGACCGTCGCCGACATCTGCCCGACGAGCCCGTGCTGGGCCAGCACCAGCAGCGTCGTCACCCCCTGCTGGTTCAGGTAGGTCAGGATCTCGTGCATCTGGAGCAGCAGGTACTGCTCGCCCGGCATCGCGCTCTGGTAGCCGGTGAGCGAATCGATCAGCACCAGGCGCACGCCCTCGCGCTCGACGGCGTCGCGCACCATCGCGGAGAGCTCGCCCGGCGAGACCTCCGCCGGATCGATCTGCTCGACCCGCAGATGCCCCGCCGCGACCGCCGCGGCGATGTCCATGCCGAGGCCGGCGGCCCGGCGCATCAGGATCCCGGTCGTCTCGTCGAAGCTCAGGATCAGCCCGCGCTCGCCGCGCGCCAGCCCCGCCATGACGTAGGCGAGCGCGGTCGAGGACTTGCCGACGCCGGAGGGGCCGAGCAGCATCGTGCTGGTGCCCCGGTCGAGCCCGCCGCCGAGCAAGGCGTCGAGGCCGGCATTGCCGCTGCCGAGGCGGTCGGCGTCGTAGGGGTGGCCGTGCTCGGCCGCGATCAGGCGCGGGAACACCGTGAGGCCGCCGCGGCGGATGACGTAATCGTGGAAGCCGCCGCGGAAATGCGTGCCGCGCATCTTGATCACCCGCAGGCGCCGGCGCTCGCCGCCGTAGAGGGGCGCGAGCTGCTCGAGCCGGATCACCGCGTGGCAGAGGCTGTGCAGGTTGAGGTCGTCCTGCTCGGCGGTGAGGTCGTCGAGGAGGAGCGCGGTGGTGTCGTGGATGAGGAGGTAGCTGCGAAGCGCCAGCACCTGGCGGCGGTAGCGCAGCGAGCCCTGCGACAGGAGGCGGATCTCCGACAGGCTGTCGAACACCACCCGCTGCGGCTTGACCCGGTCGATCTCCGCGATGGCGAGCCGCACGGTCTCGCCGAGCTCGAGGTCGGAGGAGTGGACGAGGCTCTGCTGCTGGCGCGGGTCGAGGCTGAGCTCGGGCGGCACCAGTTCGAAGATCTCGATGCCGTCGAGCGACCAGCCGTGGCGGGAGGCGACGGAGGCGAGCTCGCGCCGGCTCTCCGACAGGGTGATGTAGAGGCAGCGCTCGCCGAGCCGCGCCCCGTCGCGGAGGAATTGCAGGGCGAGCGTCGTCTTGCCCGAGCCCGGCCGGCCCTCGATCAGGTGGGCGCGGCTGGCCGCGTAACCGCCCTCCAGGATCGAGTCGAGGCCCGGCACGCCGGTCGGGACCGGGGCCGCGTCGTCGGAGGGGGAGAGCACGGGATCGGGCATGGAGGGCAAGCTGTCTCGGCGGGCTGGTCTTCGAGTCGGCGGCGCCGGCTCGCGGTGCCCGGCAGGCACATTCGACGGGGATACCCGGCTTGTTGCAAAGAAATGCGGCGAGAACAAAGGGGTCTGGCGCCTGACGGCTGTGCGTTCAGGGGGCGGCGGCGTCCCCGGGGCCCGCGGCGGGGAGAAGTACGCCGAAAAAGCGCATCCGGGCCCTTGACGCGGCGGGGGTTCGCACGCATGTGGCCCTGGTCCGTACGGGGCCGACGAATCGGCCGCGCGCGGCATCACCGGAATCCTTCATCCCCCATGCCCAGCGACAGTAGTCGACGGACCGCGCCGCCTCGGTGCCGCCTCGCGTGACCCGCGCCTGATCGCTGATCGGGCTCGCCCGCGACCGGCGCCGATGCGGCCGGTCGAACGAGGTGAGCCATGACCCTGATGACGACGGGCGCCCGCTCCGGCGCCGCCGCCACCCGCCGCGACCGCAGCGTCGTGACCGTGCTTCTTCTCATGCTGGCCCTGGTCTTCGGACCCGCCATCGGCCTCCACGTGGCCGTCAACCTGCTCGGTGCCGGCCCGGCGCCGGACGGCCTCGTCTCGGCCGTCTCCGCTGAGGCGCCCCGGGGCGGCCGGGGCTGACGCCCGGCGTTCACGCCGCACCCCGCCCCCGCAGGATCAGGACCGCGCCGGCGACCAGCAGCGCGGCCCCGATCCAGGTCTGAAGACCCAAAGCCTGAAGACCGGTGGAGGTGTCCGGGCCGAGGCCGCCCTTGCGGCCGGTCAGCCCCATCGCGTCGCCGGCGATCCCCGCCGCGAGCTGGCCCGCCACCACCATCGTCACCGTGACGGTCGCGCCCTGCTGACGGTAGCCGTAGAGGCTCGCGGCCACGACCAGCGTGCCGAGCAGGCCCGGGACCAGGAACCACGGCTCCGCCCGCTCCGCCAGGCGCAGCGGAAAGGTCGGGCCGCTGCGCCAGGCCTCGACGAGGCCGAGCAGCGACAGGCCGACCAGCGAGTTGCACAGGAGCGCCCCGGTCAGGCCGGTCCCCCGCGCCACGATCGCCCCCATCAGGGCATTCTGGACCACCAGGGCCGCCCCTGCGACGAGGCAGAGCAGGGCCGCGCCGGTCATCGGGCGGCCTCCATGGACAGCGGGGGCGAGGTGGGGCGAGTGGGCATGACGCGGCTCCTGTCGGGCCGCGATCATCTCCTATGATGGACGATTGTCAAATACAGGAAACGGCCCAGGCAGCGTTATCGGGTACGATCGTCCCGGCCGGGATCAGGAGATCAGCCCGCGCCGCAGGGCCACCGCCACCGACTGGGCGCTGTTGAGCGTGCCGAGCTTGGTCCGGGTGGTGCGCAGGTGATGCTCGACACCCTTGGAGGAGATCGCCAGGATCTCGCCGATCTCCCAGCTCGTCTTGCCCTCGGCGACCCATTGCAGCACCTCGCGCTCGCGCGGCGACAGGCGGATCTCGGCGCCGGCCTCCGAGCGCAGCAGCACGAGCTGGGCGAAGGCGTAGGTCGCCACGAGCTGCAGCGTGCCGAGGTCCTCCGGCGAGACCTCGACCCGCGCGCCCGAGAAGCTGAACCCCGCGAGCTGCCCGTCGAGGGTCAGGAGCGGCACGGTGACCCCGTGGCGCAGGCCGTGCTCGCCGGCCTCGTGCATGACCTGCAGGGCCGCCGGGTCCTCGCGATACTGCTCGGCGATCTCCGACCAGGCGAAGGGCGCGTTCGCCCCGCCGAGATGGCGCACCGTGGCGTCCCGGAACAAGTAGCCGCGGGACAGGTAGCGGGTCTTCCAGTCCGCCGGCATCGCGTCGAGGAGGGCGTGCTCGTATTGCTGGCGCGGCTTGGCTCCGACGATCGGCAGGGTTCCGGCCAGCGCGTGCTCGATCCCGAAGCGGCCGAGGAGCCGGAGCAGGAGCTCGGAGACGTCCTGCGCGCTCGCGGTCCGGTCGAGGGAGCGCAGGAAGGCGAGGGTCAGATCGAGGCGCTTCCGGCTCATGCAACCTGCCTAACGCTAAGAGCTTTGATTAACATCTGTGATTGTGGTCGCATTCCCCAAGCCGGGAGGCAAGATGTCGCGGAATTCCATCCCCGCGGCAAGGTCCGCGCCGCTTGCAGGCCCGCCGGGCGAGCGGATGCGGCGTCCGGTCGTGTCACGAGATACCCTCCCATCCACGACCTCATCCTGAGGTGCCGAGCGATCGGAGATCGCCTTGGCCTCGAAGGAGGCTTCCAGTCCTCTCAGAGCCTGTTTGACTTGCTCGACAGTCCTGACACCCGCCGGGTCATTCCGGGGCCGCGTAGCGGAGTCCGGAGTGCCGGGGCACGCCCAGAACCTCAGGTCGATCAGACAGAGGCGGAGAGCACTCTGCTCGATCCTGAGCCATCCGCGGCTCTGGATTCCGGGCTCCGCTGCGCGGCTCCGGAATGACCAGGAGGGTATTGATGCTGTCGGGGCCAATCAAACAGGATCCGATAGAATTCAGAAATCTTCCTTCGATGATATTCGATCTACAATCGGTCGAAACCTCAGGATGATGTCGTGAATGGGACAGAATTCCATAAACCAGCAACCGGGATCTCGGTGACGCTTTCAGCTCGATCCCCGCGTCAGGCGCGCCGCGTTGCATCGACGATCCGGCTTTTCGAGCGGGACAGATTGCGCGGGACGGCCTTGAACCGCCCGCCATCTCTCTCCATCTGCCGGTCGCGCCTGCGGTTGGGCGCTCTTCGGAGAAGATCATGCCGCACCACGACACCACCGCCCTCTCGGGCACGATCCAGCACGTCTTCGCGCACCGCTTCACCCTGGAGGCGGACGGCGCGGTCCACCTCGCCGATCTCGGGCCCAAGGGGGCGGAGGCTTTTCCCCTCGCCGCCGGCCTGCGCGTGACCCTCGAGGGCGAGCGCCGCCCCTCGGAGATCAAGGTCGCGCGGATTTCCGCCGCGGGCCGCGCGCCGGTGGAGATCCACCACAAGAAGCCCCACCACCCGGGCAAATCCGGATCCGACGCGGCCGTCGATCCCGCCGCCGCCCTCGCCGCCGTGACGGCGGCGGGCTGGACGCCGACGGGCGAGCCGCGGCGCAAGCCCAAGCATGTCGAGGTGCTGGCGCGACGGGGCGACGGGGCCTGGACCGAGCTCCACGTCGACACCACCGGAAAGATCTACAAGGAGAAGGCGCCCGACGCCGACAAGTGGGGCGCCGCCCTCGCCTGACGCTCTCACGGGAGCCGCGCGTCACGCGGCTTCTGACCTCTCGTGGGCACAAAGGTGGGCCGCGCGTCGCGCGGCCCCTCACCCCCGCGCGACCGGCTCCATGCCGGTCCGCCGGATCGCCGCCGCGGCCCGGTCCGAGACGAGGTGGGCGATCAGCCGCCGCGCCGGTTCGACGGCCGCCGAGCCCGCGACGATCGCCGCCGTGAAGGTCTGGACGAGCTGGACCTCGTCGGGGAGCGCACCCACCACCTCGATCCCCGGCACGTCGACCAGTTCGCTCACCGGCCCGAGGGCGAGGTCAGCCTCGCCCGCCGCGAGGGCGGCGGCGGAATCGGTGCCGCGGGGCAGCACCCGCTTGCGCACGGTCCCGGCGACGCCGAGCCGCGGCAGCACCGTGTCCTGGATGAACAACCCGCTGGTGCTGCCCGGCATCACGACGAGGCGGGCGGCCGTCAGGGTCCGCGCCAGCGCGGCGGCGGTCCCGATCTCAGGCATCGGCGCCCCCGCCCGCACCGCGGCGGCGAGCGGCGCGGTGGCGAGCTCCACCGCCGAGCCCGCGACGATCCGGCCCTCTTCCGTCAGCTCGTGCAGGCCCTCGTTCGAGAGGATCACCACGTCGACGGAAGTACCGTGCGCGAGCTGGTGCCGGATGGTCCGCGGCCCCTGCCCCTGCGACGCGCCGGACAGGGTCCGGACCCTCACGCCCGTCGCGCGCTCGAAATCCGGCAGCACCGCCTCGTAGGCGAGCGCGAAGCCGCCCGAGATCATGACGGTGAGGTCGGCGGTGACGGCGTCGGGCGGGGTCATGGCGGCTGCCGGTGCTCGGGATCGGAGACGGTTCCTTCGCGCAGGACGGCATGCACGCGCAAGCCATCCACCTATTCCCGGACCGGTGCCAAATCCTCTAAGGCCTTCCCCGCACAAGCAATCAGGGGGGAATTCATGGAACCGGAGATGCGGGAACAGGAGCGCGGCTTTCCGCGCTGGCGGCTCGCCCGGGGGCCGGTGGTGCTGCCGGACGAGCGGCCGCCCCTCGGCCAGGTGGCGGTGCTGGCGCTCCAGCACGTCGTGGCGATGTTCGGCTCCACGGCGCTGGCCCCGCTGCTGATGGGCTTCGATCCCAACCTGGCGATCCTGTTCTCCGGCATCGCCACGCTGTTGTTCTTCGTCGTGGTCAGTGGGCGGGTGCCGAGCTATCTCGGCTCCAGCTTCGCCTTCATCGCGGTGGTGATCGCCGCCACCGGCTACGGCGGCAGCGGGCCGAACCCGAACCTGCCTGTCGCCCTCGGCGGCATCATCGCCGCCGGCGCGGTCTACGCCCTGATCGGGATCGCGGTGATGCGGGCGGGCGATGCCTGGATCGGCCGGCTGATGCCGCCGGCGGTGACCGGCGCGATCGTCGGGGCGATCGGCCTCAACCTCGCGCCGATCGGCGTGAAGGGCATCTCGGGATCGGGCCTCGATGTCGGGATCGGGCTGTTCACGATCCTGGCGGTGGGCCTGTCCGCCTCCTACCTGCCGGGCGCCGCGCGGCGCCTGCCGCTGCTGATCGGGGCGGTGGCCGCGACCGTGCTCTACGGCGTGCTGGCGAACGGGCTCGGGCTGGCCAAGCCCCTCGACCTCGGGCGGATCGCCGACGCCCCGTGGTTCGGCTGGCCGCACTTCACCACGCCGGTCTTCGAGGCCTCCGCGATCGGGCTCATCGCCCCCGTCGCCCTGGTGCTGGTCGCGGAGAATCTCGGCCACGTGAAGGCGATCGGCGCGATGACCGGGCGCAACCTCGATCCGTATCTCGGTCGCGCCTTCCTCGGCGACGGGCTCGCCACGATGCTGTCGGGCTTCTTCGGCGGCACCGGCGTGACCACCTACGCCGAGAACATGGGCGTGATGGCGGTGACCCGGATCTACTCGACCCTGGTCTTCGCCGTCGCCGGGCTGGTGGCGATCCTGTTCGGGCTGTCGCCGAAATTCGGCGCCGCGATCTTGGTGATCCCGGGGCCGGTGATCGGCGGCCTGTCGGTGGTGGTGTTCGGGCTGATCGCCGCCGCGGCGGGGCGAATCTTCGTCGAGAACCGGGCCGATTTCTCCCGCACCCGGGTGCTGCTCACCGTCGGCACCGCCCTGGTGCTCGGCGCCGGCGATTTCACGGTCAGCCTCGGCAGCTTCAAGCTCGGCGGGATCGGCACTGCCATGGCGGCCGCGATCCTGCTCTACCACCTGCTGCGCGACGATCCGGCCTGACGTAGGGCTCGTGTCGAAGATTGCTGGGTTGAGGCAGTTTCCAAAATACCGGAGCAAGGATCGTTCATCCCAATCGACACCCTCATCCTGAGGTGCTGCTGCCTGCAGCAGCCTCGAAGGAGGGCTCCAGCTCGCTCGGAGACTTCTGGAGGCCTCCTTCGAGGTCAGTCGATCTTCGATCGACTGACACCTCAGGATGAGGTGATTGGATAGGATGCCTCGCGCGGGTTCCGATCGTTCGAGGACGAACCGCTCGAGCAGGCTCTGGCATAGTACCGTCGGCTGATCCAACTCGTCAGACAGCGTCAGAGAAAGCTCGCGGCTCGGGCGCACCAGATCAGCCCCAGTAGCCGTGCGATCACGGCCATGCTCTAATCAGATCTTTCTCCGCCCTGTCCGGGGCGACAGGAGGCCGGCATGCAGCCACGATTGCGCGTGCAGCGGGATCCGACCCGAGAACCCGTCTCGGTCGCCGGTCCGCCGGCGGGCGCCGCGGCCGATCTCCTGACCAATCCGCTGGTCGCCCCCCTCGCGGGCGACCTCGTCGCCGGGCTGATGCGCCGCCACGAGGTCGCGGCCGAGCGGCTGATCGGTTGGCTGCGGGTGGGAATCGGGGCCTGCGTCTTCGTCACGGTGATCGTCGCCAGCGACCTGCTGCACGAGCTCGCCGGCGTGTCGCTCGGGATCTTCCAGCGCAACGCCTGGATCGCCGCCCTGGGCTTCGTCGGCGTCGGCCTCGTCAGCATCGCGCTCGCGGTGCCGCAGCGCTGGCGGCACGCCTACGCCTACCTGTTCATGGCGCTGGATGTCGGGCTGGTCCTCGCCATCACGGTGCTGGCCCTCGGCGAGCGCGACCTGCCCGGCAACGCCTTGCCCTCGGCGCCGATCGTCTGGGCGATCCCCCTGGTCCTGGCGGTCGGGGCCCTGCGCTACGACGTGAAGGTCCAGCTCGGCGCCGTCGCGCTCCTCACCCTCGGCCTCATCGCCATCGCGGTCGGGCTCGAGCACCAGCTGGTCCTCGATCCGGCCTCCGCCGGCCGGCCGGCCTGGACCCAGCTGTTCTCGATGCCCGTCAACGTGATGCGCCTCACGCTGATCCTGCTCGCGGGCGCGGCCACGGCCTTCGGCATCGTCCGCTCGCGCCGGCTCCTCGCCTCCGCGGTCCGGGACGCGGTCGGGCGCGCCAGCCTGTCGCGCTTCCTGCCGGCGGAGATCGCGCCCCGGCTCGCGGCGGGGGATGCCGCGCTCCGCCGCGGCCGCCGCCAGCGCGCGGTGATCGCCTTCGTGGACATCCGCGATTCGACCGGGATGGCCGAGGGCATGGATCCGGAGGGGCTGTCGCGGTTCTTCACCGCCTTCCGCACCCGCATCCTGGCCTGCGTGCGCCGGCACCACGGCTTCGTCGACAAGTTCATCGGCGACGGCGCCCTGATCCTGTTCGGGGTGCCGGACGAGGGCGGCGACGATGCGGCCCGGGCGCTCGCCTTCGCGCAGGACCTCGTCGGCATCGTCGAGGCCTGGAACGAGACGCGGGAGCTGCCCCGGGCGGTGAAGATCGGCATCGGCATCCATGTCGGCGAGGTGTTCTGCGGCATCGTCGGCGACGAGGAGCGGATGGAGTTCACGGTGCTGGGCGACGCGGTCAACGTCGCCTCGCGGCTCGAACAGGCGACCAAGCGCTACGGCGCGGTGGTGCTCGCCTCCGAGGCCGCCGTCGCCGGCTCCTCGGACCCGGCCGCCTGGCGCGAGGTCGGCCGCGAGCCCCTCGCCGGCCGCAAGCAGGCCATCACGATCTTCGCTCCGGTCGCCCCGCCCGGGGACGGGTGAGGCCCCGAACGAAGAAGGCCCCGCATCCGGCGGGGCCTTCTTCTCTTGTCGAGGGTCCGTGGCGCGGTCCGAAACGATCTATTCCGGCGGGCGGGCCGGCCGCAGCCGCACCGCCTGGGCCAGGCGGATCAGCTCGCGGGCGGTCAGGCCGCGGCTGTCCTGCTGCGACCAGATCTCCCCGACCGGCCGCACCCGGCCGGGATCGGCGGCGTGCCGGACCTCGCCGCGCCGCGCCTCGCAGGATCGATCGGACCGGCGGGGCGCTCCACCCACGAACCGGTAGGCTCTCGCTGCCGTTCTCATGCGTGCTCCCATGCGAACTCCCAAGCGAACCCGGGGGGATGCGAACCGGCGGCATGGTTAGCGAAGCGTAGCCGTTTGCGAAATTCTTGAACTTGCGCGGCGGCGCGCTACCCCGGCCCGTTCCGCGGACATCCTCGCTCGCGAGCGGGGTGCAAGGGGGTGCAAGGGGGGTGAATGTGTGGGCCATCAGCCGGCGACGCGGTTCCTGTTCCCCGCTGCGCCGACCCTCCCGCAACCACCCGGCCCACTGAGCCTCACAGGCTGGCGGGGAGAACTGGTCCACCGCCAACTCGTCGTCACGAGCTCCCTCACGGTCCAGCCTGTCGGCGGAGCCGGAGCGCCACAGGGTACGTCCACGAGGGAGACGTGTCGTCTAACAGGTCAGGACCGCGGGGCAAGGGGCGGTTTGACGCCCTCCGGATCCGCCCGCCCCCCGCATTGAGCCCCAGGATCCGTTCCATGCGCCGCAAGCATGGCCGTTGTGCGCTGCAATCGATTGCCGTGTGCGCCGCAACATGAGAAAACGTTTTCGTACCGCCGCGATGGCGTCGCGGCGGTGCAGCCCT